>JAKRSE010000258.1 GCA_022402505.1 Fimbriimonadaceae bacterium
AGAAGATCTCAACGTTCTTGGTGTAGGGGAACACCCACTTCTGCCAGGAGAAGTGGTTGGCCCGATAGATGAACGGCGAGGCCGTGCAGCCGGGGCCGGACTTGGAGGCCGGGAAGGGGGTGGCGGCGGTGAGGGCCGGGTTCAGCGAGAAGTTGATGCAGTCGTCGTTGCGGGGAAGAATGTCGTCGTAGTCACCCATGTAAAGCTGGATGGCGGTTCCGACGTTCTTGATGTTGCTCAGGGTCTGGGTTCGCTTGGCAGCGGCCTTGGCCTGGGCAAAGACGGGGAAGAGGATCGCAGCCAGAATGGCAATGATGGCGATGACAACCAGCAGTTCGATCAGGGTGAAGCCCTTTTTGGTCGAGGAGATCATGGGTGTTTCCCGCCCGGCAAATCACAAGTCCGTTTGCCCGCCGGACGCCCTAGTTCTGGCCCAAATGCAGGCTCAAAGTTCCACAGATTGGGCCCGTTCGCCCATGAGATTCCTGAGGAAAATGACCAAGGGCCCGGCTCCTTAACATTTTCTTAACCGATCTGCCCGCCGCGGCTTGCGATCTTCAGGTATTGATCCGCTCTTCGCCTTCCAGTTCCTGCTCGGCTTCGCGGACCGCCTTGAGCTCGGCCAGCACCGTGTCCAGTGACCGGGTCGGAGCGGAGGCCGTCGCCACAGAGCCGCCCGATTCTCGGGTGAGCTCGGCGGAAAGGGCCTGGAGCCGCTCCGCGATCCCCCGGATCTCCTCGAAGACGGCTCGCCCGGCGGGGCTGCGGTAGGCGAAGTCGGCGCTGGAGCTGGCCGCCAGGCGGCTCAACCCCTTCAGGGCGTCCTTGATGTCGAACTCCAGGAAGTCCTCCAGAACGTCCTCCGCCAGATCCTTGCGGCTCTTTTCCGGCTTGCCGGTGCACTGGGCGGCCATCAGGGTGGCCTCTTCCATCGCCTCTTCCGCCGCCTCTCGTGCCTGTCGCTTGAGGCCGGCGCGGAGGCCCTGCTCGCTGCCGCCTCCGCCGGAGAGGTCGCGGATGACTCCCCAGTGGTAGGCTGCCGCCTCCAGCGCCTGCAGAACCATCGGATCGAGATTCTTGTGGAGCTTGTTCTCGTCCTTGAGCTCCTTCAGATGGCGGGCTGCGCCGAAGAGTCGGTCGATCCTCGCCCTCTCCTCCGGACTCGCCTGCCGCTTGGAGAAGATTCTCCAGACGGCGAAGGCAGCGCCCAGGGCGGCGAGCCAGACGCCGAAGAGGAGGAGGATCGCGATGCCCCCGGAGAAGGCGGCGCCCAGGGCGACGGCGACTCCGACCCCGAGCGTCCCCAGGATCCCCGTGGCGAACCAGGCTCCCGCCGCCCACAGAGCCGCCGAAGCCGACATCATCTTCAGCTTCGTCGCCCGGGTGGTCACCTGATCCAGCCAGGCGGTCGTGTTTCGAAAATCCTTGGTGCGTACCTTGCCCATTCTTCGCGCTGCAGACTTACCTTACTCTCACCAACTCCCAAACGTTGACCCAGACTGCGGGCAGAATGGGCATCGGATGCGCCTGATCGACACCCATTGCCACCTGAACGACCCTCAGGCCTTCCCCGATCCGGCGAAGGCGATCCGCGAAGCGGTGGATGCCGGAGTTTCGGATCTGATCGTGGTGGGGATCGACCTGGAATGGAGCCGCCGGGCGGTCGAGCTGGCCGAGACTCATCCCGAGGTCTGGGCGGTTGTCGGCCGCCATCCCAGCCACGCCCACGAAGCTCAGCCGGGCGAGCTGACGGAGCTGGAACGGCTTGCCCGGCACCCGCGCTGCGTCGCCGTTGGCGAGATCGGACTCGATTTCCACTGGGATTTCTCGACTCCGGAGCAGCAGCACCGAGTCCTCGCCGATCTGCTGGACCTGGCCGAAACGGTCGAGAAACCGGTCGTCTTCCACTGTCGCGACGCCTATCCCGACCTGCTGGATGTGCTGGAAAAGCGGCGGCGGCTCGACTGGATCTTCCACTGCTTCAGCGGCGGGAAGGAGGATGCCCGGCGGGCCGAGGCCCTGGGGGCTTGGTTCGGGATCGACGGCCCGGTGACCTACCCGAAGAACGTCCAGTATCGGGAGCTGATCGCCGACCTGCCCCGCGACCGGGTGGTGATCGAGACCGATGCGCCGTGGCTCAGCCCGGCTCCTCATCGAGGCAAAAGGAACAGGCCTGCGTGGCTTCCTCATGTGAACGAGGGCCTGGCGCAGGCCTGGAATTGTTCGCCTGAAGAATCGGCCGCTGCTACCAGCGCGAACGCGGTCCGATTCTTCAGGCTCCCGAAATGAAGCGGCTCAGAGGCTGGCTTCGTAGCGGGTCTTGTCGTTGATCATGGCGACCAGCTTCTCGGGGCTGGTCTTCTCGGAGTCGAACTGAACGGTCACGACGCCGCTGGCGTCCACTTCGCAGTTCTTGACTCCCTCGACGCCCTTCACGAGGCCGCTGATCTCGCCCTGACAGCTCACGCAGTCCATGCCCTTCACGTTGAAGACGGCCTGGGTGGCGGTGGCGGAGGCATCAGCCACGACGGCCTTGGAGTCGCCGGGCATGGTCATGCTGGTTTCGGTGGTCTCAGCCGGAGTCTCAGCCGGAGCTTCGGCCGGAGCGCAGCCCACAGCGATCACGCCAATGACAAGGCCGGCAACGGCCAGAGGAAGCTTGAAGGCATTCATCACAGTTGCATAATAGATGCACCTGCCCCAAAGTTCCCGGGACAGGGCGAAAAATCCCGGAGATCGTGGCACCATGCGGCGTGGTGGCAGGCGGCGACCTTTGGACTCGGAACAGCCACCTGCTGGGCTCCATCGGGTTCGCCTATCCGGAATGGGCGGACGTCTTCTACCCTCCCGGGCTGCCCGCCCCCCGACGCCTGGAAGCCTATGCCGAGCGGTTTCCGATGGTGGAGCTGGGGACGACCTTCTACGGCGTTCCCAGCGAACAGACGGTCGAGCGGTGGGCTTCGTCGGTTCCGGCTGACTTTCTTTTTGCCCTGAAGGCGCCGCGGACCGTGACCCACGACTCGCCCGGCCTGAACCCGGCTCATCCGGACTGGCGGATGCTCTCCGACCGGGTCGTGCGCCTCGGGAGTCGCAGAACCCTGCTGCTGATCCAGCTGCCGCCGACCGCCGGCCCGACCGCTCTCGACTCGGTGCTGAGGCTGGCCGACTCTGCCCCCGACAACTGCCGGACCGCCCTGGAGGTCCGGCGGGCCGGATGGAAGGAGCAGGCCGTGCTTCGCGAGCTGGAGTCGCGTCGGATCACCTGGGTTCATGCCGACCTCGCCGACCCCTCCGAGGCCGATCGCGCCCCCGCTCCCGGCGAGGTCCTGGACGGGGCGGACACCTCGGACCTGCGCTGGGTTCGGCTCTGCGGGAGGCACGATGCCGAGCTGCCCGACGGGGTGGAACAGGTCGATGTGACGGAGCGCCTCCGCTGGTGGGTGGACCGCTTCGCCGCCGACCCTCGCCCGACTCTGTGGACGGTCGGCAACAGCCTGAGCGGCTTCGCGGTGCCGACGCTGCATCGGCTGGCAGACATGCTGGGGGTCCGGCTGCCGTCGCCCGTCCAGCCCGGCCTGTTCGATCCGGGAGACCGCTGACCGACGGGTATCCTGCCGCATCGGGCCGAATGGAAGGCGACCTGGGTTCAACGATGAGCATGACGGATCAACCCCTCCGCGCCGACAGAGACCCCGCCGGCCTGACCCTTTGGGTGACGGGCGGTGCGGGATTCATCGGGTCCAACTTCATCCACCGGCACATCGCCGCTCACTCGGAGACCCGCTTCATCGTCGTGGACTGCCTGACCTACGCCGGCAATCCTGCAAACCTGGCGGGGGTCGATGACCTGCCCAACTTCGCTTTTCGCCGCCTGGACATCGGGGATGCCGCGGCGGTCGATGCGGCCGCGGATGAGGATCGGCCGGACTGGATCATCCACTTTGCCGCCGAAAGCCACGTGGACCGGAGCATCCACGGTCCCGCCGCCTTTGTGCGGACCAACGTGGTCGGAACCTTCAACCTGCTGGAGACGGCCAGGCGGCTGTGGGGCCAGGCAGGGGGGCATTTTCATCACGTTTCCACCGATGAGGTCTACGGAAGCCTCGGAGACTCGGGCCTCTTTTACGAGACAACGCCCTACGATCCCAGCAGCCCTTACAGCGCCACCAAGGCGGCGAGCGATCATCTGGTTCGCGCCCATCACCGAACCTATGGTCTGCCGGTGACGATCACCAACTGCAGCAACAACTACGGCCCGCGTCACTATCCGGAAAAGCTGATCCCTCTGATGATCTTGAACTGTCTGAACCGGAAGCCTCTGCCCGTCTATGGGCAGGGTTTGAATGTTCGAGATTGGCTCTTCGTCGACGACCACTGTGATGCGATCTGGGAGGTTGCCTGTCGAGGCCGGATCGGTGAGACCTACAACATCGGCGGAGACTGTGAACTTCGCAACATCGACGTTCTCCATCGGCTGATTCGGGTGGTTGCTGAGGAGACGAACGCAGCGGTCTCAAAACTGGAAGATCTGATCACTTTTGTGCCGGACCGCCCCGGGCATGATCTGCGCTATGCGATGGACTTTTCCAAGCTCCATCACGAACTTGGCTGGAGCCCCAAAGAGACCTTTGAGTCCGGGCTGCGAAAGACGGTCCAGTGGTATTTGGCGAACCCGGAATGGGTCGCGGACATCCAGTCCGGCGAATATCGGAACTGGGTTGACCGGCAGTACGGCGGGCGGGTGAAGCCGTGAGCATCGGGCGGGGAATCATCCTGGCGGGCGGCACCGGCAGCCGCCTTTGGCCGATCACCAAGTCGATCAGCAAGCAGCTGCTTCCCGTCTACAGCAAGCCGATGATCTACTATCCCTTGACCACCCTGATGCTGGCCGGCATCCGGGAGGTTTTGATCATCAATACGCCTGCCGAAAGTGAGCTTTTCAGAACGCTCTTGGGAGACGGTTCAGACTGGGGAATGGAAATTCGCTACGCTGTTCAACCCTCTCCCGACGGCCTCGCCCAGGCGTTTCTGATCGGCGAGTCATTCCTGGATGGACAGGGCGGCGCCCTCATCTTGGGCGACAACATCTTCTACGGAACAGGACTGCAGGAACGATGCCGCCGTGCCGCTTCGCGCACGGAGGGAGCCACCGTCTTTGCCTACTGGGTGGCCGATCCGGAAAACTACGGAGTCGTCGGTTTTGATCCGTCCGGCAAAGCAGAGAGCATCGAGGAGAAGCCGGCGGAGCCCAAATCGAACTTTGCCGTGACGGGCCTCTACTTCTATGACGAACATGTGGTGGAGATCGCCAAGTCGATCCGCCCCAGCGCAAGGGGAGAACTCGAAATCACTTCGGTCAACGAGGCCTACCTGAAGCGCGGCAGCCTTCAGGTGGAGATGCTGGGCCGAGGCACCGCCTGGATGGACACCGGCACCTTCAAGGGGCTGCTTCAGGCCAGCGAGTTCGTCGAGGCGGTGGAAGAGCGGCAGGGGCTGCTGGTGGCGAGCCCGGAAGAGATCGCGTTCCGCAACGGCTGGATCTCCGCCGACCGGCTGGAAGCCCTCGCCCAGACGCTCATGAAGAGCGGGTACGGCCGCCGCCTGCTCCAGATTCTCACCAAGACCGAACCCAGCGCATGAAGATCCTGAACACCACCCTGCCCGACGTGATCCTGGCGGAGCTCACGGCCCACCAGGACGCCCGCGGCATCTTCAAGGAGCTCTACCGAGGCTCCGGCCCCTACACAACCGACCACGGCCTGAGCTTCTCGCAGGACAACTTCTCCTCCTCGAACAAGGGGGTCTTGCGCGGGATGCACGTCCAGACTCCGAACCTCCAGGGCAAGCTGGTGAGCTGCCTGCACGGAGCGATCTTCGACGTGGTGGTGGACGTTCGCCCGGAATCGGCGACCTTCGGACGGTCGGAATCCTTCCTGCTGACGGGCGAGAACCATCGGCAGCTCTACGTTCCGGAGGGCTTCCTCCACGGCTTCCTGGCGCTCGAAGGCCCGTCGCTGGTCCACTACAAGACGACCCGCGAGTTCGAACCGGTGGGCGACCGGACGGTTCACTGGGCGGACCCCGAGCTGGGGATCGAGTGGCCGACCGAGGGTCTGGACCTGATCATCTCGGCCAAGGACGAGGCGGGCATGAGCTTCGCCGACTTCCGGCGCGAGATCGGAGCCTGACCCCGGTCCCGCACCGCCTCCCGCCTGCGGTATCCTGCAGGCGTCCGCGTGGGGATATAGCTCAGCTGGGAGAGCGCTGCAATCGCACTGCAGAGGTCAGGGGTTCGAATCCCCTTATCTCCACCACCATCTGAATCACAAACTGAATATGGGAACTGGCACGAGGGGAGGCGCAAGTTCAGAGGACCCGAACTTTTAGCCTGGGATCACGGTTCGGAAAGTGACCGAGACGCGGCGCTTTCGCAGCTTGCGCGTCCCGCCGAACGGGTCAAACTTCCTCTTGGCGATTTCGTGCCGCCACTCGTAACGGGCTGGTCCTGAGATGACACAGGCCGAACCCACGGGCAACCAAACGTCAATTGCTTCCGCTGTGGAGACGCTGGTAAACCGAATTGGATATTCATCCCCAAGCGAGATCGTAGCGATTTCGGGGCCAAAGCACGGTTCGCAGTCGATGTGCGCGGCAATGCCTTGGCCGGGGAGGTACTCGTTCACGATGGCTTGGTCCGGCACGCACTCCATCAAGCCTGCTGAGAAAAGGTCCTCGGCAACATCTAGAAGGAAGCCTGGCAGCGGGCCTAGGTACGCATCGCGGTGAATGTTCCGAGACTTTTAATCATATCGCCATCCCTAGTGCTGTACTCGTCGAGAAAAGTCATCGAGCCATGGCATGCGATCGAGGATGCAGAGCAATGAATCGGAATCGTTCAGAAAATTCGGGACACAAATGAGCCCAGGGATCGACGGAGGATCATCAAACAGCGAACTCATCGAACTTTCCAAACCTCATAGGCACAGTCTCCAGATCGGGTGACGGGTTCTGCCAAGTTGCTCAAGACGTTGTAAGAATACGACGTCTGAAGGATGCGTGATTGATGCCCCAAGTGCTTTGTAAACTCCTGGCATCAAACATATCAATCTGGAGCCAGGCTCCCAGATTTGTCAACCAAGATTGCAGCCGATTTGCGAATCGCGTCCAGGAATCTCCGCCAATTCGGCCGGGCGGGGTTCGGTCTTCGGTCACTTTGACATGGGCACGGAGAGGAGTTCGATCTCGTTCATTCGGATCGTCCCCCGACCTTCCACGACCAGGTTGATTTTGATCAGGTCCGGCTGCTGATTCTTCTTCAGGATGAACCGACATTCGACGGTCGAGAAGTCGGTCCGGCCGGTCAGCGCCTGGTCGAACGCCTTGGAGAAGAACTCTCCCTTCCCCGGAAATCGGCACCACATTTCTAGGTAGGCCCGCCCTTCCTGCAGGTCAGAGGCGATTCGGGCCCGGCAGACGGCAAGGCACTGCTCGACGCCAGGGCCGGCCATCTCGAAGAGGCGGACGGTGCGGGGGGCCGAAGATTCGATGACCAGATCGCCTCCCTCCCAGGCGAGGCCGTCCTGCGAAAGCGTGGGCGACCCTGGAGCGAAATCATGAATCTTCCTTTCAGGGCCGGTCGGCTGGGGCGGCGAAATCAAAGCCTTAAGCAAGTCCATGCGAGGAAAGACCTCAGATTCTTTTTACGACGAATGCGGAGCTAAGGTTGCCGCCCATGGAGATCCGGCGATTCGGTTATCCACCGGGACTTCCTACCGCTCTCTGGACTGAGTCCAGACAACTGGGTACTCTGCAGGGCATGGAGGCGACGGCAGTGATCCGGGCGGCGGGCTTGAGGGTGACTCGGCCTCGGCTGGCGGTCTATGGCGTCGTCGCGACGGTCGGCAAGCATCAGGAGGCGGAGTTCATCGTCGCCGAGACCCGCCGCCGAGAGCCCACCATCTCGCGCCAGGCGGTCTACGACAACCTGAACGCCCTGGTGGCAGCCGGAATTCTGCGGCGGATCGAACCCGCCGGCCGGCCCGCGCTCTACGAAGACCGGGTGGGCGACAACCACCACCATCTCATCTGCCGCCGCTGCCGCCTGACCCTGGATGTGGACTGCGCCGCCGGCCATGCCCCCTGCCTCCACCCCTCCGATCCCCAAGGCTTCACGCTCGACGAGGCCGAGGTGATCTATTGGGGCCTCTGCCCGAACTGCCAAGCGATTTCGACCCTAGAAGAAGGAACCCAAGATGACCACTGAACCCAAATTCCCCTTCCACACGCCCCACGGCACGACCAATTTCGACTGGTGGCCGAACCGGCTGCGACTGGAGCTGCTGAGCCAGCATTCCGAGAAGTCCACCCCGCTGGACCCCGATTTCAACTACCGCCGGGCCTTCGAGAGCCTGGACTATGAGGCGCTGAAGGCGGACATCCGGGCGGTGATGACCGATTCGCAGGACTGGTGGCCCGCCGACTTCGGCCACTACGGCCCGCAGTTCATCCGCATGGCCTGGCACGCGGCCGGCACCTACCGCATCGGCGACGGCCGGGGCGGAGCCGGGCGGGGGCAGATCCGCTTCGCCCCGCTCAACAGCTGGCCGGACAATGTCCACATCGACAAGTCCCGCCGCCTGCTCTGGCCGATCAAGCAGAAGTACGGCCAGGCGATCAGCTGGGCCGACCTCATCGTGCTGACGGGCAATGTCGCGCTGGAGTCGATGGGCTTCCAGACCTTCGGATTCGCCGCCGGCCGCGAGGACACCTGGGAGCCGGACAACGACGTCTTCTGGGGTCGTGAAATGGAATGGGAAGGCAGCGAGCGGCATCGAGGCGAGCGCGACCTGGACAACCCCCTCGCCGCCACCCAGATGGGCCTGATCTACGTGAACCCCGAGGGTCCGGACGGCAAGCCCGACCCCCTCGCCGCCGCCCATGACATCCGCGTCACCTTCGCCCGCATGGCGATGAACGACGAGGAGACGGTCGCCCTCATCGCCGGCGGCCACACCTTCGGCAAGTGCCACGGCGCCGGGCCGAAGAGCCACGTCGGCAGCAATCCCGAGGGCGGCGACATCGAGAACATGGGCTTCGGCTGGACCAGCACTTTCGGCCGGGGATGCGCCGGCGACACCATCGGCAGCGGCCTGGAAGTCACCTGGACCCAGACCCCGGCGCAGTGGAGCAACTTCTACTTCGAGAACCTCTTCGGGTTCGAATGGGAGCTGACCAAGAGCCCGGCCGGCGCCTGGCAGTGGGTCGCCAAGGACGCCGAGGAAGTGATTCCCGACGCCCATGACCCGGCCAAGAAGCACCGCCCGACGATGCTGACGACCGACCTCTCGCTGCGGATGGACCCGATCTACGAGCCGATCTCGCGGCGATTCCTGGAGAACCCGGATCAGTTCGCCGACGCCTTCGCCCGCGCCTGGTACAAGCTGACCCATCGCGACCTCGGCCCGGTCTCGCGGCAGTTCGGCCCCGAGCTCCCGACCGAAGAGCTGATCTGGCAGGACCCGCTTCCGCCGGTGCAGGAGCCGCTGATCGACGGAGCCGATGAGGCCTCGCTGAAGGCGAAGATCGCCGCTTCGGGCCTCTCGATTTCGGACCGAGTGGGAGCCTCCTGGGCCGCCTGCGCCACCTTCCGAGGTTCGGACAAGCGGGGCGGGGCGAACGGCGCCCGCATCCGGCTGGCTCCTCAGAAGGATTGGGAGGTCAACCGGCCTCATGATCTGGCCCGCGTCCTCTCCGTGCTGGAAGGGGTCCAGGCCGAATTCCAGGCGGAGACCGGCCGCCACGTCAGCCTCGCCGACCTGATCATCCTTGCGGGGAACTCGGGGATCGAAGAGGCGGCCTTCGCCGCGGGCGTCGAAGCCTCGGTGCCCTTCCGGCCCGGCCGCACCGACGCCTCGCAGGAGCAGACCGACGTCGAATCCTTCGCCGTTCTGGAGCCGAAGGCCGACGCCTTCCGCAACTGGGAGAAGACGGGCAGCGGCATCGCCGCCGAGCATCTGCTGGTCGATCAGGCCCAGCTGCTCACGCTCACCGCGCCGGAAATGACGGCTCTGATGGGCGGCCTGCGGGTGCTGGCGATCAATGCCGACGGCGGCCGGGAAGGGGTCCTCACCTCGCGGCCGGGAGTTCTGTCCACCGACTTCTTCGCGAACCTGCTCGACATGTCCACCCAGTGGGTGCCGACCTCCAAAGCGAAGGACCGATTCGAGGGCCGCTGCCGCAAGACCGGCCAGCTCAAGTGGACCGCGACCCGGGCCGACCTGGTCTTCGGCTCCAACTCGATCCTGCGGGCCCTGGCCGAAGTCTACGCCGCCTCGGACGGCCACACGAAGTTCATCCGCGACTTCGTGGCGGTCTGGACCAAGATCACCGAGCTCGACCGCTTCGACCTGCGGTCCTGACTCGGCGTGGAAGCGGCCCGGTTCGGAATGGAACCGGGCCGCTTCCCACCCTCACCGGGGGGCCTCCTGATTACGGCCCCTCTTCCCCAAAGAGTTCACGCCAGAACCAACGCAAAAGAACACATCACCACTTGATGGAATCGAGGTGAAACTCGGAAGGCAGGCCCTGATGGCTTGCGGCGCTTGACCATGGGTACTCCGAGGCCTGCTCTGCCAGGCCGGCTGCCACCGGATTGTGGTGAATGTACTCAATGCTTGACAGGCAGGCGTTCCTGGAAACAATGTTCCGATCATAGCCTCCTCCGGCCTGCCAAAACCTCCTGCGCGTGCCGATCTGAAGGCGAGAGAGGATGGGGTCTTGTTCCGCTTCCATTCTCGAAAGCACCTCCCGTGCGAATGGCTGCTTGACGGCGTTTCGAATCTCGGCCATTCGGTACGAAGGCGATCGAGGCCACACCAAGAGATGCACATGATCCGGCATCAAGACATAGGCCCAAACGTCAAACTCATGTCGTGTTCGCGCTCGATCCAAATGACGGAGAAATGCGCGGCAGACCATGGGTTTCGCGAACTGCGGCACTCGCCGAAAGGTGGAGAAAGTGAGTTCATGAGCGTGGCCTGGCTCGTTGAAGTCACGGCGGCGAGGCCCCTCGAATGGCATCGGATAAGTCTACATGTTTAGCGGTCAGCTATGAGCCAGACCACTGGTGTCTGGCGGCCTGACCTGGCAGGCATTCTGATCATGCCACGCTCCTTCAACCGTTGGCACTTACCAGACCGATCGTCCTCGCCATGAGTCCAAAGCAGGCCCATGGCGATGGGGCAGGGATTTTGGGGCTCAACAGAATCTGGAGCCAAGCCCCATCACCATGCCGCCCTCTCTGCTGCACGGACACCAGCATGAAGGATCCGCGGCTCACCGAGAGAGGGGTGGCATGGTGAAGCCGCCCGCCTTCCACCAAGCCTCGGCCATCGTCCAACCCGGCGGCTTCGCCATGAGTCCGCGCCCAACCCACAAATCGGATCAAGCCCATGAGAATGCGACAAAAATCTGATGGATGGCGGCTAGCCCCCCCCCCGCTAACAGATCATCTCGCGACGCGCCGCCGGGCCGTGGCCGATGGGGGATTTTCCGATCCAGCGTTCATCCGCCGGGAGCGAGGCGGGTTGGGTGCGGGAGTCGGTGCTGAGGCGGACCCGGTTGGAGCGGTTGTCGGTGGAACAGTGGAGGGTGTGCATGGTGAAGGTCAACAGATCGCCCATGCGGAAGGGGGCGGTCGCCCAGGTGAGGCCGAAGCGGGCGGCCAGGACATCGACGGGATCGGAGAGGGCTCCGAAGGCGGTGTAGCCCTGATCCTGCCAGGCGGCGACGCCCGGCTTGTTGCTGCAGGCGACATCCACATCCAGCCGGCCGTAGGTGGATTTCAGCTCTTCGAGCCGGTGCGAGCCTTCCAGAATCGCCAGCCCGCTCTCCTCCCAGCCGATGTCGCTGAAGGGGATCCAGGCGGTCATCACCCGGTCGGTGCCCCGGCCCATGTAGACGATGTCATAGTGCGGCTTGGTCGCCACCCCCGGCCCGGCCGCCCTCAGCCAGGTGAAGTCGTAGCGGAGGATCGGCTCGCCGAAGAGGGCTTCGTAGAACCCGGCCAGGCGCGAGCAACGGACCACGCTATGGACCTCGTGCAGGGCGGCCAGATCGGGCCGGAAGGCGAGTTCGACGCCCGGCTTCACCACCGCCTCCCCCGGACCCTCCACGGCTTCGATCAGACCTTCTTGGAAGAGGGCCCCGAGCAGAGCCCGCCGCCCCGCCCGAACCTCTTCGACATCCAGAAAGCCAGGGAGGTACAGACAACCCGTCCGGTCCAGCTCGGCCCGCAGAGCCTCCGGATCGCCGGCCATGCCGGAGGAATCGCAGAGCATCCCCATCGATCCGAAGGGAGATCCGGACGAGGTAAGGTCCTGGGGTGGAAGGCCGCCCGCCATCAGCAGAAGTCTACCGACCGTCCCATCCGCGCAACCTGCAGGTCAAGAATCCGTCAAATCACTCGTTGCCGAATCCGGGGGCACCCATCCAAGATGCTATAACTCTCTCGGCAGCCGCAAGACCCAGAAATGTCCGTTCCCGTCCTCAACTTTCGATCCATCTTCCTCTCCGACACCCATCTGGGCTCGGCGGCCTGCAAGGTGGAGGACCTGATCGAGCTTCTGAAGACCGTCCACTGCGAAAACCTCTACCTGGTGGGCGACATCTTCGATGTCTGGGTGATGGTCAAGCGAGGCAAGTGGAAGCAGGAGCACACCAACGTGGTGAAGATGATCCTGGGCAAGACCAACCACAACTGCACGGTCTACTACACCCCGGGGAACCACGACGCCTTTCTGCGGCGGATGAACGAGCTGACCTTCGGCCGGGTCCATCTGGACGACAGCTTCGTCCACCGGACGGTGGACGGGCGCAGCCTGCTCGTCATCCACGGCGACCAGTTCGACAGCTCGGTGAAGAGCTTTGCCCTGAGCTTCGTCGGCACCTGGTTCTATGAGATCATCACCCTGGCGAGGCTGGCGGCTCAGGCGAAGGGACGGCGCGGGCCGGATTCCAGCGGTCGGATCAAGAAGGGATTCAAGCGGGTGATCAATGCGGTCGGTCGGTTCGACGAAAAGCTGGCCCTCGCCGCCCAGAACGAGGACTGTGACGGAGTCGTCTGCGGCCACATCCACCGACCCGAGATCCGGGTGATCGACGGCACCAAGTACATCAACACGGGCGACTGGGTGGAGCACCGGACCCTGGTGGTCGAACACTTCGACGGCCGGCTGGAACTGCTCACCCTGGACGACATCCGGCGCATGGCGGCAGAGGCTCCCGGCCTCACAAGGTCCCTGATCGAGGGAGACCCGCCGTCCGAGGTACGCTGAACCTTCGTAGAGCCTCCTGGAGATGGCCTTTTTTGCCCTGCTTTTGGAAGGATTGGGACTCCGATTCTTCTACTCCCTCATGAGCCGCGTCGCCGGAGAGATCATGCTTCCCGGTTCGCGGGAGCGTCTCGGCGAGGGCTGGTCCTGGGAGGCGCTGGCACGCATCCGCGACGGTGCCCGCTACTTCCGGACCGCAAACCTGCTTCGGCTCATGGTCTACGTGGTCCCCGCCTACGCCAGTCTGAATCACGGGGCGGGGGCCGCACTCGTCGTCATCGGCTTCCTGGCGGGCCTCCACACGACCTGCATTGTTCTGGAAGTGTACAAGCTTGCCCTCGTGAAGCTGCATCTGTCGCGACAGGGTTCCTCGTTGAAGCGTCGCGGCGAGCCGCCGACTCGGCCGGACATCCGGCTGGACGGTCGGTCCGACTGGTGGTTCGCGATCCACGCATGGGAGTCGGCGGGGCTCTACCGGATGCTGGGCATCGACCTCTTCCGAAACCTGGTGACCGCCTACATCGAGAACACGACGATTCCACGCCTGGAGCGGGACG
>JAKRSE010000259.1 GCA_022402505.1 Fimbriimonadaceae bacterium
GTCCAGGATTCCCGCGTCGCCGCATCCTGGATGTCGAGGGTCCGACCGTCGTTCTGGCCGATCCCGACGACCACCGCATCCGGCCGGAACCGTGAGAGGTCGCAGGGGGTCAGCATCTCCGGGTTCGGGTCGGAGGTGTTCCAGGTCGTCGCCAGCCCGACCATGTTCGGGTCGCCGAACCAGCCGGTGCCGTCCTGCAGGGCGAGTCCGCCGACCCCGAGGACGTGGGGTTCGACCCCCAGCCTCCTGGCCGTCAGCCATCCCCAGCCGAACCAAGGCGATGTCATCTCGTCGTCGCGGTTCAGGAGGGTCACCTGGTCGTCGGACACTCCCTCAAACCCGGGAGCCTCGGCCATGCCCCCGGCCAAGACGGAATCGCCGTAAAACTCGACCCGCCTGGTCGGCCCGTTCGGTCCGGGGAGCCAATCGCCCTGGGCGGCGAGACCCTTGAAGATCAGCCGCCGGCTCCAGGCGTCGCTGCGCTTGTAGATCAAGGCCTCATGCTCGCCAAGTTCCAGGCCGCAGGCGAGCAGGATCGGCCCGTCATGTCCGGCGGGGATGTGGAGCCGAATTTCCGCTCCGCCGTCGATCCGCACGCCGATCCAGGAGCCCAGCTCGGCATGGGGCTTGGCGAAGAATCCGATCAGGGTCGGGCCGGTGAACCGGAACCGGACTCCGCATCCGCCGTAGATCCAGGCGGGCGCGGCCGGGTCAGAATCGTCCTGTCGGTTGAACGGGACGAGTCGCGGGTCATTGGGAGAAATCTCGGTCCAGCGCGGCACTCCCGAAATGTGGCACGGCCTCCCCGCCGATTGCCTGCCTCAGCGCCGGGCCGGATAGGCGAACATCAGGAACTCGCCGAACCGCTCGGCCCAGGCTCTTTCGTTGTGCCCGGCATAGCCCGAGACGAGGACCGCCATGTCTCGGCCGGGTCGCAGGCCGCGAGCCTGCACCGCTCGACCAAGCTCCCGGAGCTGGTCGGCGGCGCCTTCGCCCTCACGGGTTCCCATGTCCATCCACATCCGGAAGCCCGAGAGGTCGGCCGTCTTGGTCCGCCGGATCATCTCGCCGTTGCCGACCCACAGACTGGGCGAGAAGACGCCGAACCTCCGCCAGACGTCGCGGCGAGACTGGGCCAGATGCAGGGCGAAGACTCCCCCGAAGCTGGAGCCGGCGAACCCGGTCCGCTCCGGCTTCAGGTCCACCCGATAGGTTTTGGCGAGCCAGGGCCGGACCTCCTCCGCCAGGAATCGGGCGAAGACGGGGGCCCGCCCGCCGAACTTCTCGCCCGCCCTCATGCTGATCTCGATCGGCAGGTACTCGTTGCCCCGATCGGCGCCTCCATTGTCCACGGCCGCGATGATGAGCGGCTCGACCAGGCCGGCTTCGATGAGGCTCTGGGCCGCCTCATCCGCCCGCCACTCTTCGTTCGGAACGTAGCTGGTGAGGCCGCTGAAGCAGTTCTGACCGTCTCCCATGAAGAGGACCGGGTAGCGGCGTCGCGGGTTCTCTTCGTAGCCCGGAGGCAGCCAGACTCGAACCGTCCGGACCTTGCCCAGAACCTGGGAGGGCACTTCGTGGACCTCGATCCGGCCGGTCAGGGAATCGGTGCGGGCCGGGGGATTCTGAAGGCCTGAGGCGAGGAGCAGAATGGAGAGACCGAGCGACATTGCCGCCGGGGAGTATATCCGCCCGGTCCGATTCCAGTCCTCCCCTCCTCACACCAGGCAGTGAGGTGCATCTTGGGGCCGGTCGTGGGCTGTCAGATCGGGGATCATCCAGACCATGACCGCCGAGATCGTTTCCGTGGGGACCGAGCTGCTGATGGGGGATACGGTGGACACCAACGCCGCGACTCTGGGGAAGGCCTTCGCCCGGTGCGGGGTGATTCATCGGCATCGACAGACGGTCGGCGACAACCTGGGGCGGCTGATCGAGGCTCTGAAGCTGGCGAGGTCGCGATCGGACCTGGTGGTGACGATCGGAGGGCTGGGACCGACGCAGGACGACCTGACCCGCGACGGCATCGCGGGAGCCCTAGGTGTGAAGCTCGTCCATGATCCG
>JAKRSE010000260.1 GCA_022402505.1 Fimbriimonadaceae bacterium
CTTGGGTCCAGGGCCGGCTCCCGGGGGGTGAACTCAACACCCTCGGTCGAGGCGGCAGCGACACCACGGCTTCGGCAGTCGGGGCGGCCCTGCAGGCCGATGCGGTCGAGAGCGACACCGATGTGGACGGAGTGAAGACCGCCGACCCGGATTTCGTCCCCGGCGCTCCGACCCTCCGCGAGGTCACCTATGACGAAGTGGCCGAGATCGCCCACCTCGGTGCGAAGGTCGTCCACCCCCGAGCCGCCGAGATCGCGATGAAGTTCAACATCCCGTTGTGGGTGAAGAACACCTTCACCGACGACCCGGGAACCGAGATCGTGAGCCGCGACCGGTCGCCGGGCCGACGCGCCACCGGCGTCACCCACACCGGCAAGCTGGTGAGCTGCCAGATGGACCTGACGATGGTCGATCAGGCCCGTCGCACCGGGTTCGAGGCAGCCATCTACCGAATGCTGGCCCGCTACGGCTTCAACCTCTACATGATCAATCTGAGCCCGAGCGGACTGGGTTGGGCCGTGCCGCGCGAGCAGTTCGGCACCGTGATCGACCTCTTCGACGGCCTCGTGATGCCCGACCCCTCAAACCCGGGTCATGTGTTCATCGTGCAGGTCGGCGAGAGGCCCAGCAAGGGAGCCCAGACGCAGATCGACCTGATGGAAGGACTCGGCAAGACCACCGTGGTCCCGATGGAGATCTCCGAGGGCTGCACGATGGTCAGCCTCGTCGGGCAGGACTTCGTCCACCGACCGGGCCTCTTCCTGGAGATCCTGGAGATGATGGACGAGGAGAGCATCAGCGTCATCCAGACCAGCGACAGCGACTCCTCGGTCAGCTTCCTGATCCCCGAGGCGGAGCTCCGGCGGGCCGTCGCCCTCATCCACCGAAGGTTCGAGCTGGGCGGCCTGGCCTGAGGGGTCGGGCGAACCGACAGGTAAACTCCGGTTCCCTGTCCAGGCAGGGGAGCAGGCGTTCATGACCGAAGTGATCATGCCCAAGATGGGCGACGGGATGGAGGAGGGCACCCTCCTCGAATGGCTGAAGAAGGACGGCGACGCGGTGAAGTCCGGCGACGTGATCGGCACCATTCAGACCGACAAAGCCACGCTGGAACTGGAATCCCCCGGATCGGGCACCCCCACCGGGTTCCTGATCGGCGAGGGGGAGACCGTCCCGGTCGGCCGGCCCATCGCCGCGATCCTGAAGAAGGGCGAATCGCTTCCCGAGACCTGGGGCGGAGCGGTCTCTGCTCCCGCCGCCGCCGAAGAAGCCGCTCCGGTCGCCGCCGCCGCGGGCTCGGCCCCGGCCGTTGAGGCCGCGCCGGCCGATCAGGGACGAGTCAAGGCGAGTCCGCTGGCCCGCAAGATCGCCGAAGACGCCGGATTGAACCTGGCCGGAGTCGCCGGATCGGGCCCGGGAGGTCGGATCGTCGAGAAGGATGTCCGCGCCGCTCTCGCTGCCGGAACCACCATCGCCTCCGTCGCTGCGGCCCCTGCTCCCGCCGCTCCGGCGCCGACGTCGCAGCCCAAGGCCCCGGCTCCTGCACCGACCTTCACCCCCGGCGAAGACGTGAAGGTGCCGCTGAACCGGCTCCGAACCGTGATCGCCCAGCGGACCCAGCAGTCCAAGCAGGAGGTCCCCCATTTCTACGTCACCCTGGAAGTCGATCTGGAAGGCATCACCGCCCTGCGCGGCATGTTCAAGAAGGAGTCGAGCGGCAACGTTTCGGTGAACGACTTCGTGGTGAAGGCGGTCGCCCTCGCCCTGCGCGACACCCCGGCGATCAATGCCACCTTCCAGGGCGATCACATCCTCCGGTTCGGCTCGGTCCACGTGGGCATCGCGGCCGCCGTGGATGACGGCCTCCTGGTCCCGGTCATCAAGCACGCCGATCAGCTGACCCTGCGGCAGATCGCCGTCGAGTCCAAGAACCTGGTCGCCAAGGCGCGGGAAGGCAAGCTGAACCTAGACGAGATGACGGGCAGCACCTTCAGCATCAGCAACATGGGGATGCTCAACGTCGATGCCTTCGGCGCGATCATCAATCAGCCGAATGCCGGG
>JAKRSE010000261.1:0-12135 GCA_022402505.1 Fimbriimonadaceae bacterium
CCAGCGACGGCTTCACCCTGCTGGGTGGACTGCAGACGGACGTCATCGGCGACTTCTGGGCACAGCGGACCGACGCGCAGCCTCACCCGCCCTCCGAGATCGATCTGGACTCCGAAGACGCGTTGGAGAGGTTGTATGCCGACCAGACTCTGATCGCGACCGGGCTGCCGGGGGTCCAGCCGAAACTCTCCCTGACCTCGCTGAGTCGGAGCCTGCGGCGAAACGCCATCGTCAAGTTCGCTCCCCCCGAGTTTCCATTGCTGGTGGAGAACGAAGCCTATTGGCTCCGCGCCTGCTCCCGGCTACGGCTGAGAGCCGTCAAGGCCAAGGTCAGGATCGGCAAGAGAGGCTTCCATCGGTTGGAGGTCGACCGATTTGACCGGGAGAAGGGAGGCGGCCGTCTGCACACCGAGGACGGGTGCCAGATCATGAACCTCCACCCGGCCGACAAGTACCAAGTCTCTTGGCACTCGTTGATCGAAGCCGCTTCCAGAGTCTGCTCCGCGCCGCTGCCTGCCGCTCTGCACTGGATGCATTTGCATCTGGTCTCCTGGCTCTGCGGAAACGCCGATCTGCATGCCAAGAACATCAGCGTTGTCGTGGCAGGCGGCGTGATCCAGCCGAGCCCGGTTTATGACGTCGTATGCACCTTGGCTTACCCGGGCCTGGCTCCACAGATGGCGCTCAAATCGCTCGGGAAGGATGACGGCTATCGCCTGCGGGATTTCGAGGAGCTGGCGGCCAGGCTAGGCCTCCCGCGTCGGCCCGTAGAGTCGATGATTCGCCGCTCGCTGGACCTGATGCCGGACCTGGTGAAAGGCTTCCGAACCTCCGTCCCCTACGACGATGCCACCCACGACCGGATCGAACGGATTCTGCTGGAGCGGTGGCAGCGCCTCTCGGGCTCGATTTCGTGATCAAGCTCTCCCGGCTTCCTCGAAATGAGGCGCAGACAGATGACTTGAGCAAATCCCGTCCAAGACTCCGGCCGCTCCTCACGGCTCCCGGCGTGAGGCAGTCCCAAAGGCTTGACATATTCGATCATGTCCCCAAGGCTCTGTCTGAAAGCATAGGTCATGACAAAGTGAGTAGGAAATAGCAGCAGGCGCATCACTCTCATCACTCCAGGAGACGAGAAAGATACTCTTTATCAATAAGACAGAACTCCATGGACCCGGATTGTATCCAAACACCGGAGTCTGCCGTCATTACTCGCCTAACGACTTCTGACGAATCATTGATTCGTCTCCGAATGATGTCCGCAACGCCAGAAACGCTTCGGTTCCCATTGTCATAGAAACTATGGTAACCAATGATCTTGCGAATCTGTCCAACATCTTCCGCCGATGACACAGCAACGGGAGCCATAAGGTACCTCGCTCGGGCGCCTTCATCTGATGGCGGACCAGAAATGACAGCTCCACGAGATGGGAATGAGGATACTGGCAAGGCGGGCTCACTAGTCTTTGACTTGGCGAAGCGGAGCTGGTAGCCATCTGGAAAAGACTCATGCAACCTCTGGTGGGCCTTGATTGTTCGCACAACCAACTCCTTGTACGTCTGGGCCAGTTTCCCCGCTTTGGGGTCCCCCTCGGAAGGTAGCCGGTCTTCATCAAAGTAAATGACCCTTTCAACCATCACTCCGCGCGATAGCAATTGCTCAAAGAGACCAAGAATTCGTCCGCCAGAGCCATAATTCGAGGAGTGCCAGGTTTCCACTGAAGAGAGACTGCTATAGGTCCACCCTTCAGCTAGACCCGATAGCACCTCACACATGGTGTCAATGAGTGCATCCCTTCCACCATATGTTTCGAAAACACCTCTGTTGCTGTCATCGTAAAGGGCCCGAAGTCTCATCATCTCTCGAGCAAAGAATGACCTCCACAGGTCGCCACGTGAATTGGCCGCAGACCTCTCCGTCACCTCGATTTCTTTGACTATCCTCTTTACAACCTCTCGATCCCTCGGTTCACCGTCACCAGCAACTTCGACCAGCTTGAGGAAGCGAGAAAACTCATGAGTACTTTTGAATCGGCTTTCTAAGTGGACAGAAACGGATCGAAAAATGACATCCGCCAACATTGGATGTGCTCTCAACATCTCATTGGCGTGCCTATCGAGGACTTCGCGAACTTTGCCACGATCAGTCTGAATCGTTAAGTAAAGACTCTTGAGTTCCTCGAAACCTAGACCGCCAGCGCGCCAGGATTCGTTGATTGCGACGTGCAGTAGAAGACGACCCAGAGACTCAACATCTCCGATAAGGGTGTTTGGGAAAAGGTCGCTTGTAAAAAGATGGGACTTACGCGGTTCCCTCAATCGAGCGTCGGCTTCGACCCTGGACAGGCTTAAACCAAAGTCTAGCAACTTCGGAAGAATCTGACGATTCTCTTCTTCCCCCTGTACTTTGACCTTGATATTGCCCTCATGAATATCGTTGTGGATCGTTCCCAGTTCATGCAGTTTGCCGACCGCCTCGGACAGTTGCCAGAAGAACCCAAAAAACTCCTTCGGGGTCCTAAAGGAATCGCTCTTCAGCCACTCTCGGAGGTCTGGTTCTTCTGCCAATTCCTGCAGACATACAGGCACCTGTAGGCTTTGGAGCTTTGTCCGCAGGCTGTCTTGATCTCCTTTGGGCCACGCGGAATAGGGATGCACCAGGTCCAGAGCGGCAGGTGCTACCATGGCGCAACCTAAGACAGGAACGAAGTCCGGGGAGTCTCTCAACACGGCTCCATACTCGACCTCTCGCTGGAACGAGGCAAGCTGTCCACTCATGAGCTCCTGCGCCTCCCGAAGGGAGGGATCATTGGAGTTTATGAGACGATCGGTCCTCAGCTTCGCGAGCTTAAGAAAGAACTTTTTCGGGGGTGTGCCAGTTGAACCAGATTCGGGCACCTCCTCAGCCTGGTAGGCGATTCCGCTTGCTGAACCATCACCAAGAAACTTTACGATTCTGACCGTAAGTTGGCGGCTCAAGTTGAAGGTCACCTCCGAGCCATCCTTCAAAGCGAACACATAGTTCTTCATTCCGTGAGTCTACAGGTCAGCTACTAGCTCTGTCAATGGGTGCAAACAAAATGACTTCGACGTTCGAGAGTGTGAAGATTGGTCGTAAGCTTTCAGCTACAGGCGGGATCCAATACGGTCAAGGAGCAAGCTTGGGGATGGGGTGGGGGTGGGCGGCCATTCTCTTGAGAAGGTTGATTTGGCCCAGGTGGTAGGAGGTGTGGAGGGCGATTCGGAAGAGGAGGTCGGCCTGGCCGGGGGTGGGCTCGGCGGCGGCGAGGGTGCGGGCCTCCTTCAGGCCGTGCACAAGCTGGGACCGGAGGGTGGGGAACTCATCCGGAGCCGGCTGCCGCCAGTCCCCCTGCCACAGGTCCACACCGCTCTTTCTCGGCAGCCCGTGCAGTCCCGCGAGCCAGTGATCCTGCCAGTAGACGGCGTGGGCCACGTTGGTCAGGATGTCGTAGGGGGCCGCCGGCGGGCGGTGGGACGCTCGAGCCGGGCCGATCTTCAGCATCGAAGCGGGCGCCGGGAAATCCTCGCCGTCGAGGATCTGGCTGAGCATGGGTGCAAGTGTCATGTTTCTGTCATCCGGCGTAGGCGGCCGGCCGCTTCGGCGAGAGGAACGTCCACCCGACATTCCAGCGAGACCCCTCCGCCGAAGCCGAGGTCTCGCAGCCGGGAGAAGAATCCCAGAATCTCGGGGTCTTCGGCGTCGGGCAGGTTGCGGACCCGGTCGCCGAGATGGACGTGGAGGGGGCAGGATTCGAGACGAGACCAGTCGGGGGCTCCGTCTTCCTGCAGCATGTGAAAGCTGTCGGCCGTCATCGGCACGCCGCGCGCCGCCATCGCCCGGGCCAGGGGGAGGTAGTCGTTGCCGACGTTTGTCTCGGCGCGCTGGAGGGATTCGGGGGCGACGTCGATGCCGTGCTCCCGGGCGATGGCCTGGCATTCGGCGTAGTAGTCGGCGAAGCGCTCCACGGCCTCGTCGAGGTCGGTGCCGTCCGGGGCTCGCCGGGCGCCGCCTCCGCCGATCACCAGAATCTTGAGTCCGATTTCGGCGGCTCGCGGGATCGCCTCTCGGGCGTGGCGTCGAGCTCCGGCCGGGTCTCGCGTCAGGTTCAGATCGGCGGGGAAGAAGAGGTTGGCGGAATAGAGGCCTCGGCCGGGCAGTCGATCCGCAGCCAGTGCCTGGACCAGGCCGACCTCGATGTAGTCGAAGCCGGCGTCCAGCGCCTCTTCCGCCCGGTCAAAGCCGAGGCAGATTCCGATCTTCATCCGCCGGTCTCCAGCCAGGTCAGCTGTTCGGGGGTGAGGGTGAGTCGGGCCGCTTCGACCAAGCCGTCCAATTCATCCGGGGTCCGAGGACCGACGGCCGCCCACGTGGGGAAGGGCCGGTTCAGGGTGTAGGCGAGGGCGATCTGGGTGGCGCTCATGCCGAGGCTCCGGCCGAGCTCTTCGGCGCGATCCCGGCGGGCGCGGTTGACCGGATTGTCGTAGACCCGGTTCACATCGGCCGAATCGACCCGTGCGAACCATCCGCCTCCGGAAGCCGACCAGGAGAGCAGCGGGAAGCCGGTCCGGGCGTGCCAGGCCTGGCCCTCCGCATCGATCGTCAAAGCCTCCTCCCACATCGGCTCGTTGACGGTGGCCAGGCTCAGGTTCGGGTTGTTGAACAGGAAGCCCGGAAAGCCGATCTTCTGGGCGGCTGCATTGTAGGCTTCGATTCGGGGGATGGTCCAGTTGCTGGCCCCCATGCCGCGAATCCGGCCGTCCCGAATCCACTCCGCCGCCTTCTCGACCAGCGGCTCGACGGGGACGGAGGGATCGTCACGGTGGTAGACGAAAAAGTCCACGCAGTCCCGGTGCAGTCGGGCGGCTTCGGCGGTCAAGTGATCCTCCATGTCCTCCGGAGTCACCCGGGGCCGTCCGTATGGGTGGCACCCCTTCTCGAAAAAGTGGACCTGATCGCCGGCTCCATGCGCCTTGATGAAATCGCCTACCCGGGCCGTGGCCTTGCCGAGCCCATAGATTTCGGCCGTGTCGAAGGCGTTCCCGCCCAGTTCCAGGTAGCGCTCATAGACGGCCTCGGTGCCTTCGCCGAGGATCATCGTCCCGCCGATCACCAGTCGCGAAATCTCCAGGTCGGCGCCCGGAAGCGGGGCCTTCGGGATCATGCTCCCCCCGGTTCGAAGCTGAGTCCGGCGTCCTTCTTCAGGATTTCGATGATGCGGATCAGGTCGCGGGTGTCCTGTTTCGTGAAGCAGGGCGACTCGCCGCCGCTCAGGCTCGCGGCCACTTCGTCGGCTTCGTAGGCGTAGAGGTCGCCGTCGATCGGCGGCTGGGTTTCAACCAGGGTTCCTTCGGAGTCGAACACTCGGACCTCGCCTCGGCTGAACCAGGGCTCATCGACTTCGACCCGGCCGCCTTCGAGGTGGATGACCACCTTGTTCTCCAGCTGACGGTGGATCGCAGTGCGGAATTCGGCGGTCATGCCACCGGGGAATTCGAGGGTGCCCTCGCCGTAGCCGTCATAGCCGTCACCGGCCGTTTCCATGCGGTAGGTGCCGGTGGACGGAGCCTCGTCGGCGGCAAGCATCGACATGGTGATCGGATAGACCCCGACGTCCATCAAGGCCCCTCCGCCTTCCGTGCGGACGGTGCGGAAGTTCTGCCAGTCCAAGGGAGCGTTGAATCCGAACTCGGCGACGACGTGGGTCGCCCGTCCGAAGCGTCCCGATCGAACCAGCTCGCGAAGGTTCCTGGCCTGCGGGTGGCAGCGGTACATGAAGGCCTCCATGAAGAAGACCCCGTGCTGATCGACCGCCGCGAGGGCTCGGTCGGCGGACTCAGGGGTGAGGACGAAGGGCTTTTCGCAGAGGACGGCCTTGCCCGCCTGAGCCGATCGAATCGTCCATTCCTCGTGGAGCGAGTGGGGGAGGCCGATGTAGACGGCTTGAACCTCCGGGTCCTGGACGGCGGCTTCGTAGTCGCCGGGCCGGCCTCCGAACTCCGCGCAGAATGCCTCCGCGGTCTCTCCGTTTCGCGAACCGGCGCAGGCGATGCTCCCGGTTCGGCTCAGCTTGAGGCCCTGGGCGAACTTCTTCGAGATGGAACCCGTGCCCAGGATCGCCCACTTCAGGCTTTCCATGCCTCTGATTCTGCCAGAAGTTCCAGCCTTTCGGCCTGGGGTCAGCCGGGCGGTCCCGCCTGCAGAAGGTGCTTCCGGTAGTCGTGCCAGGCGTCCCCCTCTGCCGGTTCCGAGAAGGCGTCGATCATGGCCCATCGCCAGACCCGCTCCGGGTTCCAGCCCAGCTCTCCCAACCGCTCCAGACGTCGCCGGATGAGCTCTGGATCGCCGGTCCAAGGAAGGGGATTCCGCAGAAAGGCGACGGGCTCGTAGTCGGGATCGCCGACCAGCCCCTTGGGGTCGATCGCCGTCCAGCCGGAGCCGCTCCGAAGGATGTTCTCATGGTGGAGGTCCCCGTGGAGGAAGGCTCGGGGGGCGTCTGCCTGGAGGACTGCCGCTTCCACCGAGCCCGCGAAGAAGGATTCCAGTGGCAGGAGTCCGGCGATCGGCTCGCGGGGCAGGCGGCGGGCGGCTTCCGTCCAAATGGCGAAGGCCTCGTCTTCCGGCATTCGGGCCGCAGCCAGAGACGTGCCGGGGCGAAGCCGCTCCATCAGGAGCGCCCCGGTCGGGGGATGGAGGGCATGGACGGCGGGGCCTCCGCAGCCGGAGAGGTGGACGGCGGCGACCGCTCCGGACCGCGACTCTTCGCCTTGGAAGGGCAGTCGGAGCACCCTCGCGGAGTCGGCCCACACCCGGCAGCAGTGGCCGGACGGCAGCTCTTCGGCCGGGTGGAACCCGTGCTCTTCGGCCCAGGCGGCGATGGCGTCCGGCAGGCGGATCATGGGTGGAAGTGGAGGAGCGGGGCCTCGGCGCCCGTCGGCCCGGCCTCGCGCCAGGCCGATCTGCGGATGCCGCGGGGCAGTCGCGGCCAGAGTCGGCGGCGGGCGACGGGGTTGGGGAGGCCGAGCAACAGGTTCCGCCGCCGGATGGTGACCGAATCCGGCAGCAGGCTCCTGGCCTCGCGGATCGCCTCTCGGGCCCGCGCCGGCTGGTCGGTGAGACTCCAGAGGGCGGCGAGGTTCATCAGATTGCGCGCACAACCCTCCCGTGCCCCGTCGCCGGCCCATGTGGCGGCCTGGATGGATCGCCGGACCCGAATCTCTTCGGCGACCTGGTTCGGCGAGATTCGGTAGCTGTTGGTCTCGTGCTGCCGCCAGCGGACGAGGGGCTCCTCGACCAGGATCAGGTCTCCCCGGCGGACCGCACCGAGGATCGCCATCCAGTCGCCGGAGTACCGGCAGGTCGTCTCGAACCGCAGGCCCTCCCGCCGGAAGACCATTCCCGAGGCGAGCAGCCGGTTTTCGTAGAGGAGCCAGGGGAAGGGCTGGAAGTCGAGGGTTCGGGGCCAGTCGGCGTGGACATCCTGTTCTCCCGAGCCGTCCCAGGCCGTTCCCAGCACGGCGCAGGCGGTCGCTTCGGGCCGAAGCCGGAGGGCGTCCATCTGGTCCTGGAGCTTGCGGGGCTGCCACACGTCGTCGGAGTTCAGGACGGCGATCCACGGGCTTTGGGCCATTTCCAGGGCCCGCTGCTGGGTGCCGTAGGTGCCGAGGTTCCCTTCGTTGGCGTGGGCCTGGATCCGCGGGTCCCGCGCCGCATACCCTCGGGCGATCTCCAGGGAATCGTCCGGGCCGCAGTCGTCGATCAGGATCAGTTCCCAGTCGGTGAAGGTCTGGGCGAGCACCGAATCGAGGCATTCGGCCAGGAAGGCAGCGTGCCCGTAGCTGGGCACCAGGATCGAAACCGAGGGCACGTTGGAGTCAACCTACCCGACGCTCGGGGAGTCGGCGGACGAAATCTTCCACCTCGGAGCGGCGGGTCAGGCGGACGACTCGCGGGCGGGCCGGATCGGCGGCCCATTCCAGCGGGCGGCTGCGCTTCCGCTTCCGGCTTCGGAAGAACCAGAGGAGGATCGAATCATGGCTGAGCGCCTTCCGGAACGATTCGCGGTTGCCGTTGCAGCAGGGCTCGCCGGTGATGCAGCGAAGGGCTGTGCGACGGACCAGCTGCCAGAAGACGAGCGGCCCGGGGAGATCGAGGGCCACGACCAGTTCCGCCCGCTGCAGGACCGGTTCGAACCACTTGCCGTAGGCGGAATCCAGCACCCAGGAATCCCCTTCCACGATCCGTCCGATGACCTGCAACTGTTCCTCCATGGGAACCTCCACCCAGCCCGGCCGCCAGCAGAGGTCGTCCACGGGGTGAAAGGGCAGACCGAGCCGTTCGGCGACCCGCCGCGCGAGGGTCGTTTTTCCCGATCCCGTCACGCCGTAGATGAGGATGCGCCGGGGGGCTTCCATGGGCGGCGGAGGTTACCGACCCTATTTTCCGCCCGTGAGGGACAGTCCCTTGATGAAGACCTTTTGGGCAGCGATGAAGATGACGATGAGCGGCAGGACGGCGATCACCGCTCCGGCCATGATGTACTGCCATTCCACCCGGCTCAGGGTCTGGAAGGTTCGGAGGCCGAGTTCCAGGGTCTGCTTCTCCGGCGAGTTGAGGATCAGCAGCGGGCCGAGGACGTCCTTCCAGGTGCCGACGAGGGTGAAGACGGCGACCGTCGCCAGGACGGGCTTCATGTTCGGCACGAGGATCTGCCAGAAGATGCGCAGGTCGCCGGCGCCTTCCAGGGTGGCGGCCTCATCCATCTCCGTCGGGATGCCCAGCATGAACTGCCGGCACAGGAAGACGAAGAAGGGCGCTCCCAGGAAGGCGGGGACGGTCAGGGGCAGCCAGGTGTCGATCCAGCGAAGCCAGGCCCAGAGCTGGTAGCTGGGGATCATGGTCACGGCTCCCGGCAGCATCATGGTCGCGAGGAGCAGGATGAAGAGCCGGTCTCGGCCGCGGAACCGCATCCGGGCGAAGGGGTAGGCGGTGAGGGCCGAGCTGAGGGTGACGCCGACAGTCACGATGCCGGAGATGAGGGCCGTGTTCAGAAAGAGCCGTGCGAAGCTCACCAGCGGGTGGGTCAGGACATAGACGTAGTTGCCCCACTGCGGTTCGGCGGGCCAGGTCCAGGGCGAAGTCAGGCTGATCTCCTGCGGCGTCTTCAGCGAGATCGCGACCATGACGTAGAAGGGCAGCAGGAACAGGAGCGAGCCGACGACGAGGACGACGGCGAGGCCGGCGCGCCCCAACCGTTCAACGATCCTTCCCCGGGCGGCTGCCTTCCGCCAGCGCTCGGCGTCGTTCTGAGACCGGTCCATCACTTGACCTCCCCTTCATAGTGGACCCATCGCCGAGCGCCGACGACCTGGGCGGCGGTCAGGGCGAGGACGATGACGAAAAGCACCCAGGCGAGGGCGCTGGCATAGCCCATCCGCAGGTCGCGGAACCCGTGGTTGAACAGATTCAGCATATAGAACATGGTCTGGTTGTTCGGCCCGCCTGCGGTGATGACGTAGGCCTGGGTGAAGACCTGGAAGGCTCCGATCACCGAGGTGACCAGGACGAAGAAGACGGTCGGCGAGAGCAGCGGCAGAGTGATCCGTCGGAACTGGGTCCAGACTCCGGCTCCGTCGAGCTTGGCCGCCTCTTGGAAGGAGGGGTTGATCCCCTGCAGGCCGGCCAGAAAGATGATGCAGCCGGCCCCCGCGCCCCAGAGTCCGGTGAAGACGAGGGTGGGCATGACCGTGATCTCGTTCTGGAACCAGTTGATCGTCTCTCCCGGGACTCCCGCCGCCCGGCTGAGCAGACCCGCCAGCCCCTTCCCGACGTTCTCCCCTTCCGCGCCGAAGATGAGCCGGTTCACCAGACCGTTCTCGGGGTTGAAGACCTGCATCCAGAGCAGGCTCATGGCGACTCCGCCCGCCAGTGAAGGGATGTAGAAGCAGGCCCGGTAGAGCGGAATCCCCTTCACCGGTTGGTTGAGGATCAGCGCCAGGCCGAGCGCGGAGATCATGCCCGTCGGGATGGAGAGCAGGCAGTAGTAGGCGGTCACCCAGAGCGACTGCCAGAAGAGGGGATCGGCGGTGAAGGCGTCCGCATAGTTGTCCAGGCCCACCCACCGCGCCGGCCGGATCAGGTCGCTGTCGCTGAAGCTGAGGAGCAGGCTGTAGACCATCGGCCCCAGGGTGAGTGCGAGGCCGAAGAGCCAGGGGATCAGAAAGAGGTAGGCCCGCCGGCTCTGGGCCTTGTCGCGGCGGGAGTAGCGAACCTGTCTCTCCGGCAGATAGACCCAGGCGGCCAGGGCGGCCACCAGCAGGGTTCCGATCGCCAGCGCGGGGACCCAGGGGAACGGCGGCCGATCCTCGCGTCGGGCGACCAGCTTCAAGCGCCTGTTGTTCTGGTCTTCCAGCCGCTGCAGGCTTTCGCGGACATCGTTTCGGTTGGTGAGGATCTGGAAGAAGGTGCCCTGGACCTCGTTTCGGACCGGATCGAAGTATTCCGGGGTCTGGATCAGGGTCATGGACATGGCGAGGCGGTCGGTGATCGCCATGTTCTCCGGTCTCTGCCGAGCCTCATCCCCGGGTGCGGCGAGCCAGACCCCGGGCCGGGTGGCCAGATCGCGGAATGCGGGCTGATTCTCGCCCAGCTTGGCGAGTTCGATCTGCAGCTCTTCGCCGGCCATGAACTGGGCGAGCTTCCAGGCCTCCCGGGGATGGCGCGTGCCGCGGATCACGGCGACGCAGTTGCCTTCGCTGAGGGCCTCGAAGGGCCGGCCCGCAAAGGCGGGGAAGGGAGCGACATCCCAGTCCAGGTCGGCTGGGGCATCGCGCCGCAGGTTCAGGATGACCCATGACCCGCTGAGGAGCATGGCGAGCCGTCCCTTCATGAACTCGTTGTCCATCGTGCTGCCCATGCCCTGCTGCACCTCGGCAAAGCTGGGGATGATCCGGTGGCGGTTCACCAGATCGGCGGCGAACTGCATGGTCTCCACCATTTCCGGCTGGGTGGCGACGACCCGAGTCGGCCGTTCATCGTCGTCCCAGAGCCGCAGGCCTCGGGTTCGGATCAGGGAATCGGCGAAGAGCTGCGGCCAGCTGGAGGCGAACCCCCACTGGGTGGCCCGACCGTTGGGCCCCAATTTGGTCAGCCGCTGGATGACCCACATGAAGTCCTTTTCGCGGAGCTCGGGCCGGAACCGGGCGTCCCAGGTCCAGCTGCCGTCGGGCTCGGGGATTCCGGCCTCGCGGAGCAGCCGCCGGTTGTAGTAGACCAGCATCGGAGAGGTGGTGGAGGTGGGCAATGCCCAGAGCCGGCCATCCCAGGTGTAGAAGCTCTGGAGGTTCGGATACCAGCGCCCGGGGTCGATCTCCATCCCGTAGCGGTCACGAAGCTCGTCCACCGGCAGGAAGATGCCGCGATAGGCGAACCGCCGCCAGGTGTTCACCGAGGTGGTGAAGACATCCGGGGCGACTCCGGCGGCGAACTGGGTGAGAAGCTTGCGATCGCGCTCTTCCGGCACCCGCTCCAGCTTGACGCGGACCCCGGGGTTCCTCGCTTCGAACTCGGCGATCAGCCGCTCGATGACGGGCGCGGTCTCGTTGGAGGCTCCGGTCATCAGGCGCAGGGTCACCTCGGCCTGTGCCGCCCCGGCCAGGAGCAGCCCCATCGCTGCCCAAAGCGCCCGCTTCATCCTCCCATCCTGACCGATGCCCGACCCGGGAGTCAAGCAGTGTTTCGAAACAAAGATTGACCCAGGGACCAGGGAGCATTTCGTCCGGTCTTCGTATTGTGGAGAAGTAGGATGCTCTTCTCCATGCTCTTGGCCACCGTCCTCGATCCGACTCCGTCTTCCGCAAAGACCGAGGAGCTGGTGCTCGGCGCCGGCTGCTTCTGGTGCATCGAAACCATGCTCGAACAGCTCCAGGGGGTGGACGAGGTAGTCAGCGGCTACATGGGCGGCACGGTTCCGAACCCGACCTACGAGATGGTGACGTCGGGCACGACCGGTCACGCCGAGGTGGTGAAGGTGGTGTACCGGCCGTCGGTCATCTCTCGGCGAGACCTTCTGCGGATCTTCTTCACCGTCCACAACCCCACCACGCTGAACCGACAGG
>JAKRSE010000261.1:12145-13651 GCA_022402505.1 Fimbriimonadaceae bacterium
ACCGGCAGGGCAACGACGTGGGCCCGCAGTACCGCTCCGCCATCTTCTTCCGCGACGAGGCCGACAAGGCGCTGGCGCTGGAAGTGAAGACCGAGGTGACCGAGGCGAAGATCTGGCCGAATCCGATCGTGACCACGCTGGAGCCCCTGGCGACCTTCTTCGTCGCCGAGGACTATCACCAGGATTACTTCGCCCGGTTCGAGAAGGCTTCTCCGGCCGAGCGGATGAAGTTCAACGCCGGCTACTGCAGCGCGGTGGTCGCCCCGAAGGTGCTGGAGTTCCGACGAAAGTTTGCGACCCGGCTCAAGTCCGGCTCGTAGCTCCGCCCCGGACCCGGTCGAGCACGTCGTGCCGGGTCCAGTCGAGGCTGATCGGCGTCAGGGAGACCCCTCCTTGGGCGACGGTGCCGACATCGGTCGTCGGGTCGGAGGGGTCCATCACCACGATCCCTCCCTGCCACCAATACGGCCGGCCCCAGGGATCGCTGCGGCGCTCGACCCGATCCTTGTAGACCCGCTCGCCCATGCGGCAAAACCGGGGCTCGCCGACCTCCTCCAGCGGGCGGGCCGGGATGTTCACGTTCCAGAAGAGAAGCGGTTCATGGGGCAGGGCGAGGAGGGTCTCCCAGTGCCGGGCGATCCAGGCGGTGCCGGTTTCGAAGTGAGGCGGAGTGTGCCCGTCCAGCATCGCCATGCTGAAGGAGAAGCTTCGGATGCCGTTGATGCAGCCTTCCATCGCGCCCGCCACGGTGCCGCTGTAGGTGATGTCGAAGCCCAGATTCGGTCCGTTGTTGATGCCGCTCAGGACGAGGTCGCAGCCGTCGGGCCAGATTTCCGTGAGCCCGACGTTCACGCAGTCCACGGGAAGGCCGTTGACCTCGTGGGCTTCGAAATCGTGCCAGGAGCCGGCTCGGTGGACCCGCAGAGGCTCGCGCATCGTCATCGCGTGCCCGCAGGCGCTGCGCTCCCGCTCGGGAGCGACGATCTTGACGTCGCCGATCTCGGCCGCCGCCAGGGCCAGCGCTCGCAGTCCCGGCCCGTGGATTCCGTCGTCGTTCGTGATGAGGATGCGCATTCTTCCGGAACCTGTCATCCTATCTAGGACGTGACGCAGCCTGTCGTGCGATTCATCCTGGGACTCCCCGACCTCACCGGCGCCCCGGGCGAGACCTCGGTGTTGCGGGAGGCGCCCTCCTCCTGGCGGCGGCTCGCGGCTCAGGGACGGGTCTTCCGGATCCTGCCTGCAGAACCTGCCATGACCCCCGAGCTCGCATGGCTCGGCCTGGAACCCGGGGGCAGACCGATCCCGGCCGGCCCGATCCACCTCGCCGCCTTTCGAGCCGTACCGCCGGATCGGGATGTCCAGATGGCCGTGACCCTGATGCACCTTTCGGAGGCCGGAGTCACGGCCGCCGATCCACCCTCTCCGGCCGAATCGCGGGAGGTGGAGGCCGCCCTGGGGCGCCTCAGTTCACCTCGGCTGACGACGGTTCTGGGCGAGGGGCTG
>JAKRSE010000262.1 GCA_022402505.1 Fimbriimonadaceae bacterium
CCGGCTCCCGAACTCCGGCATCCTTCAGGATGCGCCCCGCCTGCCCGCCATCTGAGAGGAGGGACAGGAGCAGGTGCTCCGTGGAGACGTACTCGTCCTTCATCTTTCCGGCAAGGTCGAAGGCTCGGTTGAAGACATCCACCGTCCGCGAGCCGAAAGAGCTGCCGTGGAGGGCGGCCCCGGAGACCTTGGCGTTGCGACTCAAGGCCGACTCGGCCGACCTCCGGACATCCTCTGCCGACACCCCGATGCGGCCGAGCAGCGAAGCCGGCACCCCCTGAACATCCCGAACCATCCCGGCGAGCAGGTGCTCCGGCTCGATGGTCTGGTTCTGGAGATCCGAGGCCAGGCTCTGAGCGGACTGCACCGCCTCCTGGGCCTTCAAGGTCAATCGGTCAAATCTCATATGAGTCTCTTGGGCTCATGTTCAGTGAGTCCACCTATATAAACGCAGAAAATCGGGCACAGGTTTCCCTGGGCTTGGGACCAGTGCTCAGTCAGGAGCCGAGGCCGCCGGACTTGTCCGGGGGCTTGATGGTGAACTCGAAGTAGTCGAGATCGAGCACGGCGTCGGCCGTGATGCGGAAGTTGGAACCAACGAAACCGCCGATGACCTTCTTCCAGAAAGATCGGGCCACCTCGCTGCCGGCGACCGAGGCAGCCTTCCAGGGGCCGGGAAAATTCGCCAGGAGAACTTCCGCCGCTCCGCGACCGAGGCCGAGCTGGCGGTAGTTGTTCATGATGAAGAAGTCGGTGACAACCGGGCAGTGCCGCTTCTCCATGATCGCGAAGCCGGCGGGCAGGTCTTTGACGTAGATCAGCCAGGCTCCGGAGATCGGCGGGAAGCCGGGGCGATCTTCCCACACCAAGGTGGCGGCGTCGGTGTTCTGAACCCGAAGATGGGCGCTGATCTCATGGAGATACAGCTGAACGAGGCGGTCAAAGACCCCCCAGTTCCCCTCGTCCACCTGGACAAGTCGAATGCCCTTCTCCCCGTGCATGTTCAGCGACCTGGACTGTACGTCACAGACCATCAACCCTCATCGTCTTCGCGAAGCGCTCAGACCTCCAAGGGTTCGACGACTCCGCTCCCTGCACTGTTCCAGAAAAGTTCGCTGACCGGCTCCGAATGGGGCCTGGGTCAGGAATCGCCCTTCTGCGAAGCGAAGGCGGCGATGCGCGAGAGCCGCCGAGCCGCCTGGTTGCGGTGGATGATGCCCCGCTGGGCCGCCTTGTCGAGCGCCTTCTGCGCCCGAACCAGGCTCTCCTTCACGCGAGTCTCGTCGCCCGAGGCGACCGCCTCGCGGACGCGCCGAACGTAAGTCTTCAGGGAAGACTTGACCGAGCCGTTCACCAGCTGAGTCTTGCGGCTCTTCCGCAGATCCTTCTTGCTTGCCTTCAAATTCGCCATGAGTCTTTGTCAGATTCCTGTGAGCCGACTGAATGTACCAGGGGTCGGCGTTCCCTTATGAGTCCTTCCGGATGAAGCGGCGCTTGGACTTGTCGAAGCCCTGCTCCACCTTCTTGTGGTCGTAGTGCCAGACGGGCGAGCCCGATCGCTGGTAGAAGCAGACGTAGCTGCTGAGCAGAGAGGCCAGCAGGCGGCGGCTCGTTCGCCGGACGACGTTGACCTCCCAGAGGAGGGTAAGGAAGTCGGCGCCCTTCGGCCAGTGCTCCATCACCTTGCGGGTGATGTCGAACGTCGTGAGTTCCGCCGATTCGGCGGCGAGCTCGCGAAGCTCTTCCATCCGCTGGTTCGAGATGTAGACCACCGGGTCCGTCTGATCCAGCCACTGGAATTCGAAGATGTTCGGCCGATTCGTCTTCGAGATCGCGAAGACCGCGCCGGATTCCACCGGCTGCTCCAGCCACCAGTCGATCAGGTTGAACATTAGCCGGCACTTGTTGTTCAGCCAGACCTGAAGCTCATCGCCGCTGGCCGCATTCACCAGGATGATCTCCTGCATCTCCGGCTCGGCGTCGAAGAATCCGAGCGGGAACTGAGCCAGGGGGAAGGTTCCGACCTCGCGGTGAACCGACTTGAGCACGAGC
>JAKRSE010000027.1 GCA_022402505.1 Fimbriimonadaceae bacterium
GGGCAACAACCTGGCCCTGCTCTTCATCGGATGGGAAGGGGTCGGAGTCTGCAGCTACCTGCTGATCGGCTTCTGGTACAAGGACCTGGCGAACAGCCGGGCCGCCAACAAGGCGTTCATCGTCAACCGGATCGGCGACGTGGGCCTCACCCTCGGCATGTTCTGGATCGCCTTCCTGGTGGCGGGCAACAAGGAACTGCTGGGGATCACCGACGCCCGGTTCCTCAGCTACGACGTCATCCTGCCCGCGGCAAAGACCATCTTCGAACAGTTCCCGACCGAAACGACCTGGATCTGCATCCTGCTCTTCATCGGGGCGATGGGCAAGTCGGCGCAGTTCCCCCTCTACATCTGGCTGCCGGATGCGATGGCGGGCCCGACTCCGGTCTCGGCCCTCATCCACGCCGCCACGATGGTCACCTCCGGCGTCGTCCTGCTGAACCGGATGAGCGACTTCTTCCTGCTCAGCAAGGTGGCGATGACCGTCGTCGCGGTCGTGGGAGCCCTCACCGCCCTGCTCGGCGCCCTCATGGCCTTCGGGCAGACGGACATCAAGAAGGTCCTCGCCTATTCCACAGTCTCCCAGCTGGGATACATGTTCATCGCCTGCGGCGTCGGCGCATTCTGGGCGGGCATGTTCCATGTCATGACCCACGCCGCCTTCAAGGCACTGCTCTTCCTGGGCTCGGGCGCGGTCATCCATGCCATGGCCCACAACCAGGACATGCGCAACTACGGAATGCTTCAGAAGAACCTGAAGCTGACCTTCGCCTTCATGGGAGTCGGCTACCTGGCCATCGCGGGCGTGCCCTTCCTCTTCAGCGGCTTCTGGAGCAAGGAGGCCGTCCTCGGCAAGGCGCTCAACGACACGGCGAAGACCCTTGAACTCGGCATCGCCGGCATCCCCACCTGGGGTTCGCTGGCCGGCTGGGTCGGCTTCCTGGTCGCCGCCATGACCGCCTTCTACATGACCCGAATGATGGTCCTCACCTTCGGCTCCGGCGACAAGCGGTGGCTGGCGATCGAACCCGCCCACGGGCACCACGACGACCACGGCCACGATCATCACCACCACGCCCACGACCACGGGCCCGATCCGCACGGCTTCTTCTACACCGCTGCCGAACAGGCCGAAATCGAGGCGAAGGAGGAGCACGAACATCACCACGAGCTGGACAAGAACCACAAGCCGCACGAAGTGAGCCCGGTCATGTGGGTTCCGCTGGCGGTTCTCGCTCTCGGGAGCATCGGCTGGTTCGGGGCGATGGGCTACGGCGACATCTTCGCCAAAGGCCACCACGCCTACCCGCTGGAGACCTGGCTCTTCCCCGCCAAGGCGATGGCCGACCACGGCGGCGAAGCGGCGAAGGAGACCACGAAGCTCTTCGGAGTCGAATTCCTCATCGGCCTCTCGGTCGTCACCTGGCTCCTGGGAACCCTCGCCGCCCTGGCGATCTATGCCAAGGGCCTGCCGAAGAGCGAAGGGTTCGACATGAAGGCCTGGAATCCATTCATGAAGGCGAGCCTCGCCACCTTCGGAATCGACCGGCTGCTGACCCAGGGGATCGGCCTTCGCCTCGGCGAAGCCTTCGGCCGGGTCTTCCGCTGGATCGATGAGAACATCGTGGACGGCTTGGTCAAAGGCATGGGCTATCTCGCACAGTTCGTCGGCGGACTCACCATTCAGCCCCAATCAGGCCGGGTGAGGCATTACGCTCTACTGATGCAGATCGGCGTGGTCGCGGTGGTCGGCTGGCTGACCTACATCCTCTTCTTCGCGACGGGAGGCGGACGCTGATGGAACCGGGCGGTCTCGGAATCCTGACCGGCCTCCTGGCCCTGCCTCTCATCGGGGCGGCGCTCCTGGCGCTGGTCCCCGAACGGTTCCCTCAGGCGGTGAAGGGAGGAGCGATTCTCGTTTCGGCCGTCGCCTTCCTGGTCTCACTGGCGGTCTTCGCCCAGTACCAGGTCGGAACCTATCACATGCAGATGGTCGAAGCCCTGCCCTGGATCCCGCAGTTGGGAATCCAGTACAAGGTGGGCATCGACGGGATCAGCCTCTGGATGATCATGCTGACGACCCTGCTGACCCTCATCAGCTGCATCTTCAGCATCTACATCGAAAAACGAGTCAAGGCCTACTTCATCCTCGTCCTCCTGCTGGAAACGGCGATGCTGGGCGTCTTCATGGCCCTCGACCTGGTGCTCTTCTACACCTTCTTCGAGGCGAGCCTGATCCCGATGGCCCTGATGATCTGGATCTGGGGAGGCGCGAACCGGAACGCGGCCGCGCTCAAGTTCTTCCTCTACACCTTCCTCGCCTCGATCTTCATGCTGATCGGGATCGTGGCCATGGCCCTGCTCTACCGCGACCAGACCGGAGCCCTCAGCTTCGACTTGGTGGCGATGCAGGCCGAGGTCGCCTCCGGCCGCTTCTGGATCGGAGATCTGGCCCGGCTCCAGCCGCTCCTCTTCTGGAGCTTCGCCCTGGCGCTGATGGTCAAGTGCCCGATGTTCCCGTTCCACACCTGGCTGCCGGACGCCCACACGGAAGCGCCGACGGCGGGCTCCATCCTGCTGGCCGGCGTGCTGCTGAAGATGGGAACCTACGGCTTCCTCCGCTTCTGCCTGCCGCTCTTCCCGGATGTCGCCCGCGGCGATCTGCCCGTGCTGCTGGGGCTCAACGCGCCGACCGTCTTCTCGGTCCTCGCCGTGATCGGCATCCTCTATGGAGCCATCGTCGCCGCGATGCAGGATGACGTGAAGAAGCTGGTCGCCTACAGCTCGGTCGCCCACATGGGGTTCGTCGTGCTCGGAATCTTCTCCATGAGCCACACGGGCATGATCGGCGGAGCCTATCAGCAGCTGAACCACGGAATCAGCACCGGCGCCCTCTTCCTGCTCATCGGACTCCTGTACGAACGAATCCACACGCGGATGTTCAAGGACATGGGCGGACTGAAGGCACAGATGCCGATCTTCGCCGCCCTGTTCCTGATCGTCATGCTCTCCAGCGTCGGCCTTCCGGGCATGAACGGATTCATCGGCGAGTTCCTGGCGCTCATGGGCTCGTTCGAATCGGCCTTCAGCGGCGAATTCGGAATCCCGATCTGGGCGCCGATCCTGGCCGCCACCGGAGTCATCTTCGCCGCCGTCTACCTGCTCTGGATGTTCATGAAGGTCTTCTACGGACCGCTGAATCCCAAGCTGGCCGGCCTGAAGGACCTCAAGCCGTGGGAGATCGGCCTGGCCGCCGTCTTCGTCGTCTTCATCTTCTGGGGCGGCCTCTACCCCACCTCCTTCACCAAGCCGCTCGAGAAGGCGGTCGAGGCGAGCCGGCAGATGGCGGTCAACCCCAGCGGTCAGCGACCGACCTGGGACGACCTTTCGATGGAGATCCATGACCGAGGCCAGCTGGTCCGCGTCCAGCCCCGGTCTGTTCCCGGACCGATCGAAAACCGCGATGTCGTGGCGGTGATTCGGGACTCGTCCCTGAACCTCGATTCGCCGCAGGCGGTCGCCCTGAAGAAGGAACACGCCGACGGGGAGGAGCATTGACCGGACGGGAGAGGCTGACGGCGGCGGCACGAGGCGGGGCGGTGGATCGTCGCCCGGTCCTCTGCTGGCCCACCGGCGACTCGGGCTACGACGGTCTGTCGGATGGCTACATCGCGACGGACCTCGCCGACCCGAACCTCTCGCACCCTGACCGGATCGGCCTGAAGGTCGTCGTCTCCCCCTTCGCCCGCCGGAAGGACCTCCTCGCCCTGCTGGAT
>JAKRSE010000263.1 GCA_022402505.1 Fimbriimonadaceae bacterium
AGGCCCGCCGAACCAGACTGAGGCCGCAATCATCCCCGCCGCGACTCCCGCAAGCCCCAGCCCCCAGGTCCAGGCGACTCGGGTCCTCGGGACCGACCGTGCTCGGCGCGAATCGGCGAGGGCGATGCGCAATGGTCGGTAGGCCAGGAAGGCGAACACGGATGAAGCCGCGACGAGCAGCCCGGCCGGCGAGAACCGGATCAGGAGACCCAGCAGGATCGGTTCCGCCAGGAGACTCCAGCTGCCGTGCTCGGCGGGGAGAAGAATCGGCTTGAGCCGGACGCGGGGAGCCTCAGTCCCCGCCGCCATCTCCGCCGCCGTCTCCGGCATCATCCGAATCGGACCGGCGCGTAGGCGAAGCCTCGGCCCCGCCTCCACGATCCGGCCGGTTCCCGGCGGCGTCGGTCAGGGCGGCGAGAACCATCCCGACCCCCGCGAAGGTGATGCAGACATCCGCGACGTTGAAGACCGGGAAGTTGATGACCCGGATCCAGAACATGTCGGTGACCTTGCCCAGCCAGAGCCGGTCGATCATGTTGCCGATGGCCCCGGCCGCCAGAAGGCCGCAGACGACGTGGACCAACGTCCGTTCCATCGGATGCTTCCAGCTGTACCAGGCGGCGTACCCCGTCATCAGCAGGGCGATCGGGGCCATGAGGACGCCCTTCCCCTGCAGCATCCCGAAGGCGACGCCGCGGTTGTAGACGAGCTTGAGCTCAAAGACCCCCGGCCAGAGGGGGTAGAGGGAGCGCCCTTCGACCCACATGGCCGCCTCCCGCGCCCACCATTTGCTGCCCTGATCCACCAGGAGCATGACCACGAAGAGAATCAGGAACAGGCGGAACGCGCGGGACATGGACGTTTCAGACTCCGAGGGCCCGGCGGTCGCGGTCGGTCAGATGGTAGGTCTCCCCGTCGATCTCCACGGACTGAACATCGGCTCGGCGCAACCGGCTGCGGTCGCACTTGGGAAGGTCGCTCAGCCGGAATGCGGCGGTCAGACCATCGCCGGGGTGCAGTCGAACGTCGGCCGCCTTGAAGAGGATCGCCAGGTCGCTGCCGAACGACTTGAGGACCAGGCGGGGCGCGTCTCCCAGGGTGAGGTCGATCTCGACATCCTGGCTGTCCTTGACCCCGGACTCGGTGCGCCAGGCCTCCATCTGGGCAAAGACCTTCTCGCGGATGCCCAGCAGAACCTCCACTTCGTCCACATGTCCCTCCTCGTCGGCGGTCCACTTGGGGTGTTCGGTCTGCTCTTCCAGATGCACGGTCGCCTTCCGGTCGATTCCGGGGATGCGTCCGTAGACTTCTTCCGCGGTGTGCGGCAAGATGGGCGCGAGGAGCCGGACCAGGATCATCAGCACCTCGTGGCAGGCATGCTGGGCGGCGCGCCGGCTGGGCCAATCGCGTCCGTCGCAGTACATCCGGTCCTTGATGGCGTCGGCATAGACCGCCGAAACCTCGTTGGTGCAGAAGCTCTGGATCGCCTGGATCGCCTTGTTGAACGAATAGCTGCGGTAGTGGCCGATCACCTCGGAGGCCAGGGCGCGGGCCCGGAGCGTGATCCATCGGTCCAGGGTGGTTGGCTTGGCCTCGGCGGCCGGCTCGTGGTCGGAGAGGTTGCCGAGCAGAAAGCGGAGCGTGTTCCTGATGCGACGGTAGTTCTCGCCGCAGGCCTTGAGGATCTCCCGACTGCAGGGCACGTCGTCGTGATAGTTGACTCCGGCCACCCAGAGCCGCAGAATGTCCGCCCCGAACTCGTTGCAGACCTCTTCCGGGTCCAGGGCGTTGCCCAGCCGCTTGGACATCTTCTGCCCGGCTCCATCAAGCACCATGCCGTGGGTGATGACCTCTCGGTAGGGAGCTTCGCCCTTCAGGGCCGTCGCCACGATCAGCGAGACGTTGAACCAGCCCCGATGTTGATCCGAACCTTCCAGAAAGAGGTCCGGCGGCCAGGCTTCGGTCCATTCCTCCTCGATCGCGCCTTCGTAGACGCAGAGGTTGGTGCAGGCGGAATCGAACCAGACATCGAAGACGTCGGTCTCCTTCC
>JAKRSE010000264.1 GCA_022402505.1 Fimbriimonadaceae bacterium
CCGGGAGGTCAAGGTCGGGCACCATCAATCGGAGCCAGCCGGCGGCGAGGTCTTCCGGACGGCAGAGTTCGTCCAGCCGGGCCTGGGAGACCCCCACGGCGCGGAGGCGGTTGAGGAGCTTCTCCACATCCTCCACCAGCCGATCCTTGGCCGCCGCGGGGTTGGGCGGCGAATGCTCGGCATAGTGGAAGATCATGCGGCCGGCCAGGCTCTCCTCGTCTCCGGCCAGGTCGGCGACCGCCTCGCGAATCGCAGCCTGGATGAGGACCACCGGCCGGTGATCTTGGATCGGGCTGTACCCGGGATCGACCGGAGCGGCGGTGCAGTTCTCTCGGAGCAGGCGATCGCAGAGCGAGTCGATTGTCTGAATCGGGCATGTCTCGGCCGACTGGGCCAGATCGGGCCGCCCATGTTCCATGAGGGCGGCGATGATCCGAGCCTTCATTTCGGCGGCGGCGGCCTTGGTGAAGGTGAGGCAGAGAATCCTCTCCGGAAGGATTCCGTCGGTCAGGACCAGTCGGAGGTACCGGGCTGTGAGGACGGAAGTCTTGCCGGAGCCCGCCGAAGCCCGGAGCGTGATCCAGGGATGGTCGGCCTCGATCGCCGCCCGCTGTTCCTCCGTGTAGCGGTTCGGAATCCTTTTCATGGCCGGCCCTCTGATGAACGGATGATGGCGGCGCTCACTCGGCAGGCCTCCCCGAATCCGCAGTGGCTGCAGTGAAGGCCGGGAGTCGCCTCCATCTCGGTCCGGTTCAAGGCTTCGATGCCGGGCTTCACAAACTGGACGGCAGCCGCGGTCGCGATGGGGTCCCGCTGTTGGCTTTCATCCCGAACCCTCGGGTTCGCGTAGACCGTGACTTGGCTGTTCTTGTGGAGCGGTTCCTGCCCATGCGTCAGGTTGAGGACCCGCTTCTTCGAGTCCGATGTGCTGACGAGCCCAAGCGAGTGGCTCGGATGGGCTTTGCGCAGCACGGCCGCCCGAAGCAGAGCCGCCAGGAGCGGCTCCGTGAGGTCGAAGAGGTGTTCGTCCTTCGAGTCATTGGGCAATCCGGGGCCGAACGATGGGGAGGACACCAGCACGAGGTCATCGATGATGTCGATCCAGGCGATCGAGTCTCGGAACCGGACCGGGTGCCCGGCCAGCTTCACCGGGTCCGGCCAGATCTCGGACAGGAGTACGGGGCCGTGCGGCCGGTTCCGCCGCAGCACTTTTCTCGCCTCAAACTCCTGCCTGACCAGCCTCCGAATGTGGGCGGGCCGGACCTTCTGAAGAAGCCGGAGCTCCCAGGATTCCATCCTCCCGCGATCCCGTTCCAAGAGCTCGTCGTAGGCCGCCTCCAATCCGGCCGCCGCCGACTCGGGATCGTCGAAGAGGGCGAGCTCGGCCCTTTCCGCCAGATTCCGAAGCCCCAAGAGTGCGGACGGACGCCCGGCAGGTTCCAGCTCCAGTCGGTGCTGGGCGAAGCTCTTGAAGGCGCAGAAGGCGGCGGATGCAGCCTCGCGCGTGGTGATTCCGGCCGAGAGGTCCGGCCGGAGCCTCGACCGAAGCTCGGGCAGAGTCAACCGCTCCAGCGGAGGCGCGACCTCCTCCTGCTCCAGAGCTCGGCCGAATTCGTGATCGACCGGAAGCCGTCTCCGCTCGGGCGGAGGGCACCAGGCTCCCGCCGGCAACTCCCGATCCTCAAGCCCTCGGGCCAGCCGAGCCGCCTCGTTGGGATAGAGTCCGGTGACGGCCTCCCCCTTGCCGACGGAGTGGCTCAGGACCAGGGTGTGATCCGGTGCAGCGCAGAGCCGAACCCACTCGTCCCGTTCCGCCGCCGAGGTCATGGCGCTCAGTTCGAGGGCGACCCGACCCTGAGTGATCTCGGCGATCGCCCGGCGGTCCTCATCGCCCAGAACGGCCTCTTCGCGCCGCCTCCTTGGGAAGCTCCCCTCGATCAGATTGAGGGCGAGCACGGCCCGCACCTCGCCAAGCCGCTCCGTCCTGGTCCGGAAGGGAAAGCCCACCGGGTCGCCCGGAATCATCCCGGCCTCCTGGCCCCAC
>JAKRSE010000265.1 GCA_022402505.1 Fimbriimonadaceae bacterium
GGGCTTCTGCTTGGGGCCGCTCGAGTCCGACCCTGCCAGCCTGAGGATCATGATCACGAAGAGGATGAGGACCATGATCGCCCCGGCGTAGACCATCACCTGGGTGATCCCCAGGAACTGGGCTCCCAGGGTGAAGTAGATGACGGCCAGGATCAGGAAGTTGAAGACCAGGCTGAGCGCCGACCAGACCGGCCGGTCGCCGAAGACCACGACTCCCAGACCGCCGACGACCGCCAGGAAGGCGAGGATCAGAAAAGTGATCTCATTCGGGTTCATGCCCGCCCTCCTCCCGTCGCTCGTTCGCTGCGCAACTCCATTCCATCCACTCGAAAATCATGATTCAAAGAAAATTCAGCCGGCCTTGTTCGGATCGACCATCACGACGCCGCGACGTTCGGGCTTGACCATGGTGACCGACCGCGTCTGCGGCCCCTTGCCGGAGGCCTTGGCGGCGGCGACCACGTTCATGTAGACGATGGCGGCCACGGCGAACCCGGCGAGCATCGCTCCCAGTCCGGCCCAGACTCCGTAGAGCCGGTCGAAGAAGATCCAGCGGCCGACGATGATGAAGTTGCCCACCGAGGCCGGCAGAAGGGTCTTCCAACCCAGGCCCATCAGCTGGTCGTAGCGCAGCCTCGGGAGGGTGGCTCTCAGCCAGATGAAGAAGGTGAGGCCCGCCACGCACTTGGCCAGGAAGCCGAGCGGAGCCAGCCAGTAGGTGAGGGCTCCCATGAAGGCGAAGAACCCACCGGCCGCCGGAACCTGGGCCGCCAGCACATCCCAGTTGAACGGCATCAGATTGTGTCCGCCCAGGAAGACCGCTGCAAAGACGCCGCTGAGCAGGAACATGGCCGCGTACTCGCCCATGAAGAAGACGGCGAACTTCATCGAGCTGTATTCGGTGTGGTAGCCGGCGATCAGCTCGTTCTCGGCCTCCGGAAGGTCGAAGGGAGCCCGGTTGGTCTCGGCGATCACTGCGACCATGAAGATGATGGCGCTGAGCAGGCCGAACGGGGTGAAAATGAACCAGTTCTGGACCGCCTCCAGCCCAGGAATGCCCCAGAGGGCGGCCTCCTGCGCGGCGACGATCTCGGTCATCTTGAGGCTGCCGGTCGCCAGAACCACGGCCGCAAGGCTCATGCCCATCGCGAGTTCGTAGCTGATCAGCTGAGCCGAGGCTCGCAGGCCGCCGAGGAGCGAATACTTGTTGTTGCTGGCATAGCCCGCCAGGACGATCCCGTAGGCGCCCAGGCTGGAGATGGCGAGAACCCAGAGGATGCCGATCTCGATGTCGGCGACCGGGTTCAGCAGGCCATAGACCCCTTCATTCGGGCCCCAGGGGAGCGTGCCGCCGATGGCGAAGGCGGGGAAGAGGGCGAGCCACGGGGCGATCACATAGATCACCTTGTCGGCCGCCTTGGGGTTGATCTCCTCCTTCAGGAAGAGCTTCAGGCCGTCGGCGATGGGTTGAAGGAGCCCTGCCAGCGGGATCTTCTTTCCCCGCAGGAACGGGATGGGAAACTTGTCGGGAAAGGTGACGTTGCCGGTTCGGTTCGGGCCGATCCGGTCCTGCATCCAGCTCAGCAGTCGGCGTTCCCACCAGATCATCCCGGGGACCAGGATGAGAATGGGCGCGACCAGCAGGATCACCTTGATCAAGCCAAGGGCCCAGGCATGTTCGCGCTGCAGCCAGAGAAGCCAGTCGTACACCGGGACAAACTGTACCTGCCCGCCGCCCTCGGCGACCCGGGCCGGGCGGGTCGAATCAGGCTCAGCGAATCCAGACGCCGTCCACCATGACTCTCCACTTCCGATTGAAGTCGCCCGTGCCGCTCCAGAGACCGGCGGGGTTGGAGAGGAAGCGGCTTCGCCAGGCCTCCGGTCGTCGCCAGTCGATCGACTCGGCCGGGTCGGCGGTCCGGCCCAGCAGGGGGATCAGCCGATTGCCCGTGAGGGTGATGAGCGGCGCGGGGGTCGGCCCCTGATAGCCCGCCAGGTCCATGTCCAGCCGGAAGGGGAGCAACCGACGATTCGGACCGTTCCC
>JAKRSE010000266.1 GCA_022402505.1 Fimbriimonadaceae bacterium
CGGCCCACCAGACGGACAAGATCCGGGAGCAGAAGAAGAGCCGCCCGTCGGTTGAATCCGGAGTCGAAGGTGCCGACGAGGTACGCGATGACTCGGCCGTCGGATTCGGCGACCCAGCAGGCGTCCGGAGAGAGGACGAAGAACGGCCGCAGCCAGAAGCGGAGGAACATCTCCCGATCGCAGAAGTGCTCGTCCAGTCGCCCGCCCAGCCCGGTAGCCAGGCAGATCTCCTGCACTCGAGGGTGGTCGGCTTCGGTCATGGGGCGGATGGTCAATCCACTCCCCCGGCGGCCGCCCATCGGTAGCGATCCCAGAGTCCGCTGAAGACCGCGTCCCATGTTCGGCTCTCGGCCAGGGCTCGGGCGTTCTCGGCGAGCCGACGGCGGAGCGGAGGATCGTCGATCCAGTCTTCCAGGATCCTGGCCGCCTCTTCGGGCGAATCGGCGATCCGACCCGTCTCCCCCTCGCGAATCACCTCGCCCGGGCCTTGGCGATCCATGACCAGGCAGGGCAGACCGGAGGCCATCGCCTCGTTCACGACGTTCCCGAAAGTGTCGGTGCGGGATGGAAAGAAGAAGATGTCCGAGTCGGCATAGGTTCGGGCCAGCGCCTCGCCGCGAATCATGCCGGTGAACCGGGCCCAGGGCAGCCGGTCTTCCAGACTTCGGCGGAGCGGGCCGTCGCCCACCAGGACGGCCTCCACCGCAGGCTTCGCCTGCTTGGTTCGGTTCAGAGCGGACACCAGGTCTTCCAGGTTCTTCTCCACCGAAAGTCGGCCGACGTAGAGGATCTGGACCGGGGAGTCGGCGGGGCGGGTTCGGTGAGCGGGGTGGAAGCGTCCGGCATCCACCCCCCGCCCAAGAACCTCGCTGCGGCGGCAGAGTCCGGCCTCGGTGACGAATCGGGCCATGCTGGGAGTCGGGGCGAAGACCAGCCGGCAGCGGGAGAAGAACCGCCTGAGGACCTGGAGCGAAAAACGTCTCGCGGGTTTGGCCAGGGCCGGAGGCACCCGCAGGGCCGCATAGTCGTGAAGCTGGGTGTGGTGGACACCGACGCTGGGCAGGCGATGACGGGCCGCCAGCCGCCGCCCCCAGCCGCCCAGCGTTCCGGGGGCGGCCAGATGCACGAGATCGAACGGACCGGATTCGGCGAACCGATCGGCGATCCGTCGGTTGGGGAGCAGGTCGAAGAAGAGGCCTTCGTAGTACTGGATTCCGACGGTGCGGCGGAAGCGGTGGATCGTGACGCTTCCTCGATCCTCGCGCTGGTCCCCATCCGCCCCCGGGCAGAAGACATGCAACGGCAGGCGACGTCCCTCGCTGTATTCGGCAAGGGTGCGGTAGGTGTGGGCGACCCCGTTGGTTTCGTCGAACGTGTCGGCAAAGAGTGCGACGCGCGGAGCCGGGGTCATGGCTTGAGGCTGGGGACGCTAGGCCGGGTGGACCCGGCTGACGACAATGAAGGCGCCGGGAATCGCGCCGCTGGGACGGACGAAGTAGGTGGCGTCCGGAGTGTTCTTGCCGAAGTGGATGTCGGCCTCGTCCAGCACGACCAGACCGAGACCCGGAACCTGAACATCCTGCCGATGCGTCGGCCGGCCCAGCTGTTCGTAGGTGATCAGATACTTGTCGCCGACCACAGGTTGGATCGTCATTTGCAGGTGAGTGTACCGGAGCGAAGAGTTAGAGTTCGGTCAAGAACGCCTCGATTTCGGCCGCAGTCGGCATGGCTGCCTGGGCTCCCGGGCGGGTGACGCTCAGAGCGGCTGCGGCCTGGGCGCGGCGGGCCGATTCCGCCAGGCTCTCACCCCGGGCCAGCCCGGCGGCGAGGACTCCTGCAAAGCAGTCGCCTGCCCCTACGGCATCCACCGCCTGGACCGGGATCGCGGGGAGATGTCCGACCCCGGGCACCCAGCAGCCGGCCGAGCCCAGGGTCACGATCGTCGACGGAACCCCTCGGGCCTGGAACCAGGCGTGGACGGCGGCGGCTGAATCCGGACGGCCCGGATCAACGCGGATTCCCGAAGTCTCCTCTGCCTCGTGTT
>JAKRSE010000267.1 GCA_022402505.1 Fimbriimonadaceae bacterium
CAGCCTGATGCGCGGCCTGCCGGAAGACGACCCGCTCCACACCCAGTTGATGGTCCTGCTGAACAAGGCGGTCAACATGCTCTCGTCGGGAGACAAGCGGGCGCGCTCGAACACCCGCCGCCTGCTCCAGGACGGCCTCGCCAGCCTCACGGGCGAGATGAATCACGAGATCACCGCCGTCGGCCATGCTCACCTGGACACGGCCTGGCTCTGGCCGCTGAGCGTCACGCGGCTGAAGATGAACCACACCACCGCGATCCAGCTGGGAATGGTGGAGCGGTATCCGGAGTACGTCTTCGTCCACTCGCAGGCCAGTCAGTACGAGTGGCTGGAGAAGAATCAGCCGGAGATGCTCGACCGGATTCGCGGGGCGATGAAGAAGGGGCAGTGGGAGGCGGTCGGCAGCATGTGGGTCGAGGCCGACTGCAACCTGACGGGAAGCGAGTCCCTGGTCCGCCAGTTCCTCTACGGGCGACGGTGGTTCCAGAAGAAGCTGGGGGTGACGACGGAGGACATGTGGCTTCCGGACGTCTTCGGCTACTCCGCCGCCATCCCGCAGATCCTCACGAAGTTCGGCATCAAGTACTTCCTGACCCAGAAGCTGAGCTGGAACGACACCAACAAGATCCCCCATCACACCTTCCTTTGGGAGGGCATCGACGGGAGCCGGGTCTGGTCTCACTTCCCGCCGGCCGACACCTACAACGCTTCTGCCGAGCCGAAGGAGATCGTGGAGAGCGTCCGGAAGTTCAAGGATCACGGTCGGTCGGACCATTCGCTGCTCCTCTTCGGCTTCGGCGATGGCGGTGGCGGCCCCACCGAGTTCCACCTGGAGCGGCTGCGCCGAGCCCGAACCATGCCGGGCCTCCCGCTGATCCACAAGAAGACGAAGGCCCTCGACTTCTTCCGCCGAGCCTCGGAGACCTCCGACGATCTGAACATCTGGCGCGGCGAGCTCTACTTCGAGCTGCATCGGGGAACCTACACCAGCCAGGCGGAAAACAAGAAGCAGAACCGCCTCTGCGAGCACCTTCTCCGCGACGCGGAGTGGCTCTCCTCCTTCCGCGGCGTCGGCAACGGCTATCCGGCCGAAAAGCTGGAAGAGGCGTGGAAGCTCGTCCTGCTGAACCAGTTCCACGACATCATCCCCGGCTCCTCGGTGAACGAGGTCTACCGGGATTCGGACGCCGACTACGCCAAGGTTCGGCAGATCGGCGAAGAGGTGATCGCCGAGGCGCTCCAGGGCTTCGCCGGCGAGCTTGAGGTTCCCGGCGGCAGGTCCGGCCTCGCCCTGTTCCACAACTCCTCCGTCCCGGGCCAGGTCGAAGCGCCTCTGGGCGAGGGCGAAGAGCCGGTCAGCTTCGTCGTGGGCCCGGATCGGGTTCCGGTCCAGGTGATCGAGGACGAAGACGGTCGCCGGGCGATCTTCGGCACTCCCGAGTCCGCTCTGGGCGCCGTGGCGGTGGGCGCGTTCTCGGACAAGCTCCCGACCATCAGCCCCCTGCGGCTGAAGGCTGGGCCGAAGCGGCTGGAGAACGACCAGTGGAAGGTCAAGTTCGACGGCAACGGCCACATCACGTCCATCGAAAGCCTGGACGACCATCCGGTCGAGTTCATCCGACCCGGCGGGCTGGGCAACAACTTCCAGCTCTTCGAGGACCTTCCTCGGTTCTGGGACGCCTGGGATGTGGATGCCTTCAGCTTCGAGAGCTGGACCGACCTGATCAAGGCCGAGAGCTTTGAGGTGGTCGAGAAGGGTCCGGTCCGGGCCGCCGTGGAGCTGGTCAAGAAGTTCGGCAGCTCGACGATCCGCCAGCGGATCAGCCTCGGGCCGACGCCGGGAATCCGGTTCGACACCTGGGTGGACTGGCACGAAAGCCACCGGATGCTGAAGGTCGCCTTCCCGGTGAACGTCCATTCACAGCGGGCCGCCTTCGAGATCCAGTGGGGGCACGTGGAGCGTCCGACCCACCAGAACACGAGCTGGGACGTCGCCCGGTTCGAAGTCTGCTGCCAGCGCTGGTTCGATCTGAGCGAAGGC
>JAKRSE010000268.1 GCA_022402505.1 Fimbriimonadaceae bacterium
CCGGGCGCCCGCCTGGTTCAGCGAATCCACGACGCTCCGGACCGTCTGGGCGGCGGACCCCATGACCACGATCACCTGATCCGCATCCGGGGCGCCGTGGTATTCGAACAGGCGATAGCGGCGGCCCGTCAGCCGGCCGAACCGCTTCATCACGTCGGCGAGAACTCCGGCAGCAGCCGCCTGGAAGGGATTGCCGGCCTCGCGGCTCTGGAAGCAGGTATCCGGATTGCTCGCGGTGCCCCGGACGGTGGGATGGTCGGGGTTCATTGCGCGGCGGCGGTGGGCGAGGATCGACTCTTCCGTCACCAGCTCGCGGAGGACGTCGTCCTCGATCCGCTCGACGACGTTCACTTCGTGGGAGGTCCGGAATCCGTCGAAGAAGTGGAGGAAGGGGATGCGAGATTCCAGGGTCGCGGCCTGGGCGATCGCGGCCATGTCGTGCGCCTCCTGGACCGAAGCGGAGGAGAGCATGGCGAACCCCGTCTGGCGGACCGCCATCACGTCCTGGTGGTCGCCGAAGATGGAGAGGCTGTTGGTCGCCAGACTCCGAGCCGCGACATGGAAGACGGTCGGGGTCAGCTCGCCCGCAATCTTGAACATGTTCGGGACCATGAGCAGCAGGCCCTGAGATGCGGTGAAGGTCGTGGTCAGTGCGCCGCCCAGGAGCGAGCCATGCAATGCGCCGGCCGCTCCTCCCTCGCTCTGCATTTCGACCACATCCGGGATCGCTCCCCAGAGGTTCGTCCGGCCCTGCCCGGCCCACTCGTCGGCCCATTCGGCCATCGTCGAGCTGGGGGTGATCGGATAGATGGCGCAGACTTCGTTGAGGCGGAAGGCGACGTCCGCCACCGCTTCGTTGCCGTCGACGATCATCCTCCGGCCGGTCACAGGATCCCTCCCGCCGGCTCGGGAACAAGCGTGATGGCATGGACCGGACACTGGTCGAAGCAGGCGCCGCAGCCGTTGCAGCGGTCCAGGTCCAGGGAGTAGCCCTTCCCTTTCCCCAGGCGGATCACGGCGTCCTGCGGGCAGGCGGCGAAGCAGCCGTCACACTCGAAGCAGTTGCCGCAGCTAAAGCAACGGCTCGCCTCGAACCGGGCGTCGTCGCAGGTGAGCCCCTGAACGATCTCACCGAAATGGTCCAGCCGGTCGGCCACGGGCACGTGGCTCTGGATTCGGGCCGAGGCGTCCGCAAAGTGCCACATCCTCAGCAGCTCCAGACCGGCGATCCTGGGCGGGAGCTTGCCGGAGGCTTCGACTCCCTGGAGCCGGCGGTCGATGCTTCGGGCCGCCTTCTTGCCGTGGCCGACGGCGGCGGTGACGGTCCGCTCGCTGGGGGCCATGTCTCCGCCGGCGAAGATCATCGGAGCACCGGTCATCATCTCATGGTCCACCTGCACGATTCCGTCCGACCTCACCTCGAGGCCCTCGACGTTCCGAAGGAAGGAGATGTCGGTCTCCTGGCCCAGCGCGAGGATCAGGTCGTCGGCCTCCAGGACTTCGACCTCTCCGGTGGGCTGGGGACGGCCTTCGGCATCCAGCTCCATCACCTCGACCTCGATCCTCCCCTTTTCCACCGACTTGATCGACCGGAGCCAGTGGATCTGGACGCCTTCCTCAAGCGCCTCGGCCGCCTCAAAGTCGTGGGCGGGCATGCTGGCCCGGTCGCGGCGGTAGATGATGAGGGGTTCAACCCCCAATCGCCGGGCGACCCGGGCGGCGTCCATCGCCGTGTTGCCGCCGCCATAGACCGCGACTCTGCGGCCCAGGCGGGGCGGTTCGCCCATGTGGACGCTGCGGAGAAAGCTGACGGCATCGAGCATCGGCCCGGCGTCGCGGGAGGGGATCTCGGTCCGCCTTCCGAGCCCGGCGCCCACCGCCAGGAAGCAGGCATCGAACCCTCGACTACGCATCGTGTCCGCCAGATCGTCCACCTTTTGGTTGAGCCGGATTCGGACGCCGAGCGAGGTGATGCGATCGACTTCGGCCGACAGGACGGTGCGCGGGAGCCGGTAGGCAGGGATTCCGAAGTGCATCAT
>JAKRSE010000269.1 GCA_022402505.1 Fimbriimonadaceae bacterium
CCTGCCGAGAGATGGGGGCTCTCCGGACTGTTGGGAATGGGTCTGGTCGGCACCCTGGTCCTGGCGGCCGGCTCGATCCCTGGCTCGCTGGGCATCCTGCCCTGGGCCTTGTTCGCCCTGGTCCTGATCCTTGCGGCGGTTCGAGGCATCCCCGCCGACCTGGGCTTCGAACAGCCGACCGGCCTCCGCCTGGCGGTTCTTGGGAGCCTGATCGGCCTGGGCCTGGTCGTGGCGGTCGCCGTCCTGGCTCCTTCGACCATGACCGATTGGGACTCGCTGGCCTACCATCTGGCGGTTCCGAAGCTGTGGCTGGCCCAGGGCAGCATCGGCTACGTCCCTGCTCTGCACCAGTCCAACTTCCCCTTCGCAGCTGACAACCTCTTCATCCTCGGGCTTGGATGGGGCGGCGAATCCGGTGCGAAGGCCTTCATGGCAGCCGGGCTGCTGTTCGGGGTTCTTTGGCTCTTCGGCGTGGCTCGTCGGTGGCACGGGGACTCGGCCGGATGGCTGGCGGCGCTGGGGGGAGCCTTCATTCCGGTCGTCGCCTGGGAGGCCGGAACCGCCTACATCGACCACATGCCCGGCTTCTACGCGGTCCTGGCTGCGGTCTACGGGATCGAGGCGATGCGGGGGGACGGGCTTCGCCGGGCCGGATTGGCCGGAATCGCCCTCGGACTCTGCCTGGGAACGAAATACACCGGGCTCCAGGTCGCCGCCGCCCTGGCTCCGGTCCTAATCGTGGTCGGTTTTTCCAAGAAGAGTGCAGGATTCCGGCTCAAGCCTCTCGTGATCGGACTTGCTTTGGCGGTTCTGGTGGGCGGTGCCTGGTACGTTCGGAACGCGGTTCAGACGGGGAATCCGGTCTATCCGTTCTTCCACTCGGTCTTTGGTGGCCGGGAATGGGATGACCGCCGGGCCGAGATCTACGCCCGCGAGCAGGCCTCCTTCGGCATCGCCAAGGCGCCGGCCAACCTGGGGCATGCAGTCCTCGGCCTGGCCTACCAGCCCGGTCGCTACGTGAACCCCGGACAGCAGGTCGGGGCCGGCTTTCCGACGGGCGGCATCGGGTTCGCCTCGGTCGCGGTGCTGTTTGCGGCGGCCGCACTCGGCAGACTCCGCGGACGCGACGCCGCGCTTGCCGGGTTCGCCGCCCTGCTTCTGCTGATGTGGTTCGTCCTCTCCCAGCAGAGCCGGTACCTGGCGGTGGCAGCCCTGCCGGCGATCCTGGCGGGGGTCGGAGCGTTTTCCGGCTCGGCTCAGCTTCGACGGGGGCTGGGCGCCCTGTTCGGACTCCAGGCGGCCGTCACCCTTGGGTTCCTGGTCTGGTTCCAGACGATGGACCAGGTCGCCGGATTGGGCGACGCCGACACCTACCGAGCCGAGCGGGTCCCGCTGGCCCGCATGGCGCCCAAAATCAACGCCCTGCCCCCAGACGCCAAGATCGCGCTCTACGATGAAGTTTTTGGCTTTCTCCTAGACAGATCGTACATGTGGGCGAATCCCGGCCACAGCACCTTGATCCCCTACGACTCGATGGAGAGCGGCTCCGACCTTGTGGATGGACTCGCCGAGATGGGCTTCACCCATGCCTTCGTGAACCTGCAGTTCCAAGACCGAGAGTTCGTCGGTCGATGGCTGAGCTCCATGGGGCTGGGGCAGGGAGAGGGAATCCCGGACGAGGAGCGAGAGGCGATGATGGCGAACTGGGAGATCCGGTGGAAGGCCCTGCTGGCCGAGGCGGTGGCCGAAGGGCGGCTCCGGCTCGCGGCCCAGGAGGGTCCGGGGCTGCTCTTCGAACTGGACCGATAGGTAAAGTTGAACCCGTGGAGTATCGGCGACTCGGGCGCTCGGGACTGAAGGTGAGCGTCATCGCTCTGGGCAACTGGCTGACCCAGAATCTGGACGGGAGTCAGGAGCAGACCGACGCCCTGGTGAAGACCGCCTTTGAGGCCGGCATCAACCTCTTCGACACGGCCGACGTCTACGCCCAGGGAGAGGGTGAGATCGTCCTCGGACGCTCCCTCAAGACCCTCGGCT
>JAKRSE010000270.1 GCA_022402505.1 Fimbriimonadaceae bacterium
CCGGTTCACGTTCCGAAGGACGTCCGTCTCGAAGATGGGCACGTTCCCGCCGTCTGGAGTCCGCGTCGTTCGGCCGCCCCAGATCTTGCGGAGGTTGGTCGCCATCGCCTGCGTCGTGCCTTCAGCGTTCGGGAAGAAGCCGAGGTCCAGGTAGTCGCGCCCCTCGACCAGCTTTTGGTCGTCCGGGAGCGTCTTGTTCAGGGTCCGGATGACGTTGCGCGCGACCTGAGGCGCCTGGGGGTCGGCCAGGCTGTAGACCACAAACTTCTGCTTGCGGTGGATCAGAATCCGCAGGATCGCCTCCATGTGGCCGGCATTCTCGCCGCGGGTGCTGTTGGTCCAGTCGCTCTGCAGGAGCACAGGCCGCTCTGGATTCAGGTCCTGAACGGCCACGTAGAAGGCCTTCGAACTCTCGTCGGCTTCAGCGGGAACCTCGACATTGATGAAGAGGCCCGCCGTCACGACGACGATCAAGATGAGGTAGAGCCAGCGTCGATCGACGTTTTGGATGTTCTCCCAGAAGTTCTGATTCATCAGTTCACACCTCCCTTCTCAAGGCCGAGCCAGAGCCGGAGCCCCATCGCCAAGGCTCCCAGCCCGACGCCGAATTCCATCGCTCGAATGCTGGGGACCTGGAGGGTCTCCCGGAACCAGCCGGCGATGACGCTGATTCGAATGTTGTTCCAGAAGCTCGTCGGATCCTGGCCGGTGATCGCGTCCACGCCCTGACTCCAGAGGAAGTCGATGGCGCCGATCAGGCTCAGAAGCAGAATGAGCGCCGAGGCCATCAGGACCGTCGCCTCCACGCTGCGGATTCGGAAGGCCCGGTACGCTGCCGAAAGGATGAAGAAGGCGATCATCGAGAACATCGCCGCGTCCATCTGCTGCAGGAAGCCATCGAAGAGCAGGTCCTGGGTGTACTGAACCCAGGTCCAGTTCGCCTCCACCGCGAGCAGTCCCTGCGGATCGCGGAAGTCGCGCATGATCCAGTCGGCATAGGCGAAGCCGCACATCGCCACCATGGCCGCCAGGAGAACGAGGCTGAACTCCCAGTTCTTCTGCTTCTTGGCGAGCCGGGTGATGTGGACCTTCAGGACACTGTAGACTCCGAGGCCGAGAAGCAGCGCCGCGATGACGTTGGTTCCCATCGCGAACTCAGGCTGAAAGTCTTCGAGCCAGAACGCGAAGGCCTCCATTCCGTTGTTCGGCAGCTGCCCCGCTTCTCGAGCGATCGGCTTGGGGACGAGCCAGAAGAGGACGTAGAAGAGGCCTGCCAGGAAGGTCGCCCCGATGACGATCGGCCGGCGGAACTTCGGCGGGACAAAGGTCAACCCGAAGAAGACGGCAAAGCCGACCACGAACGTGGCCAGAACGGCGGTCAACAGCTGGCTGGAGCCGTGGTCGAAGGCCCACTGGGCCGGCTGCATCAGGTTCACTCAGTCTCCTCCTTGGCTGCCTCGAGGGCGGCCTGCTCGGCCAGGAATTCCGGGTCCATTTCCCGCTCCACGGCGAGCATCTCGGCTGTAATCAGCGGGCGGAACACGTGCGACATGATCGTTTCGTTCGGGAGCTTGAGCCGCTCATCGGTCACCTTCACCAGCTTCTCCGGCCGGGCCGAATCGGGCGAGACCCTCACTCTGGTGCAGGTTGCCGGAGTCAGGAGCTCGTAGCTGTTCAGAAGGACTCCCAGCAGGACCACGGCGGCGATGAAGATCTTGGACCAATCTTGACCGACCAGGCTCCCGACCAGCACCGGCTCACGCTTCAGGTAGGCGCTGGCCGCGTAGAACTCGTCTCCGATGAGGACGTAGTCGCAGGCCGCGACGAAGAACGGAGTCTGGGTCAGCTGGGTCGAACCCGCCACCTGGATCGCGCCGACCGTATTGGCCGTTTCGGCGAAGATGAGCGACTCGGCGAAGAACTCACCCAGAAGGAAGGTCGCCGCAGCCTGTTCGCGAAGGATGATGCCGCTGACGCCCGCCGCAAAGGCGAACTGTCGGTCGCTGATGAACTGAACCGAGTTGGAGTCGTA
>JAKRSE010000271.1 GCA_022402505.1 Fimbriimonadaceae bacterium
TCGGGCTGGAAGGGCGGGAGAGCCGACTGAGCGACGGGAAGGCGCTCGTCGATCGGATCAAGCATCCGACCAAGTCCTGCACCATCGCGGTGATCGGGAAATACACGGGCAATGGCGACGCCTACAAGTCGATCGCCGAAGCGCTGGTCCACGCCGGCATCGCCCATGAAGCCAAGGTCCATGTCCGATGGATCGAAAGCGACACCTTCGAAGGTGTCGAAGACCCCTCCGCCGTCCTCCGGGACGTGGATGGAGTCATCATCGCCCCCGGATTCGGCGGACGGGGAATCGAAGGGAAAATCGCATCGCTGAAGTATGTTCGAGAGAACGGAGTCCCCTTCCTGGGCATCTGCCTGGGAATGCAGATGGCGGTCATCGAATACGCCCGACATGTCTGCGGCCTGGAGGCCGCCAATTCCGAAGAGGTGTCCGCCGAGTGCGCACACCCGGTGATCCACATCATTCCAGAGCAGAAGGAGATCACCGAAAAGGGCGCAACGATGCGCCTGGGGTCATGCCCCTGCAACATCACGGCGGGTTCGCTCGCCCATCTGCTCTATGGCGAGACGCGCATCGAGGAGCGCCACCGACACCGTTACGAAGTGAACAACGACTATCGCGAGACCCTGATCGAAAAAGGGCTCATCATCTCCGGGGTCAGCCCCGACTATCGACTTGTGGAAATGGTGGAACTGCCCACCGAAGTCCACCCCTTCTTCATCGGAACCCAGGCCCATCCTGAGTTCAAATCCCGTCCGAATCGCGCCCATCCGCTGTTCCAGGGGCTCGTGAAAGCCGCCGTCGCTCATGCCGGCATGGTCGGCCGTTCGTGAGCTGGGATCGAGACAATGACCGCCCCAACCGCGAAGGCGGCGGGGGAGGCTACGGCAATCGCGGCGGCGGTGGCGGCAGCTACGGCAACCGATCCGGAGGCGGCGGCTACGGCGGCGGCGGAGGCTACGGCAACCGCGGCGGAGGGGGAGGCTACGGCAATCGCGGCGGCGGAGGAGGCTACGGCAATCGCGGCGGCGGAGGAGGCTACGGCAACCGAGGCGGCGGCGGAGGCTACGGCAGTCGTGACGGAGGTGGCGGTCGAAGCTTCGGCAATCGCGACGACCGACCCCGACGAGACGACCGACCCGGAACCGGACGGCCCAGACCCTTCAAGAAGGAGAAGCCCGCCACCGGCAACAGCTGGGAAGACGGCCCGAAGCGCAGGCCCCGACCCTGGGAAGACCGGCCCGAAGCCGAACCCCGAGAGCGCACCGAGCCCCGCGAAGAGTGGGAGGATCGGCGACCGCCTCGCGAGCCCCGAAAGGGTGAGGTCGACCGGGAGAAGGTCAATTCGCAGGCCAGCAAGGAGGCCATGGAATTCGACGCCGCCCGCGCCGAAGTCATCGCCGCCGGCAAGCCCCTCTCGGGCGAGGAACGGCAGGCCTGGCTCGACAAGCTGAACGCGGCCGTCGAATCGGTCCTCCCGGAAGCCGAACGGCGCCTGGCCAAGCCGGGAATCGAAACCCGGATGTTCTTCTGCGAAATCGCCTGCACCTGGGCCGGTCCGGAGGACCTGGAGCACCTGGCCGGCCGGATCGCCGAAGCGCTGGGTGAAGGTCTGGAAGAAGGCTCCGAAGCGAGCGTCCTCTACACCCGCGATCGGATGGACGGAATCCTGGAATTCGTGGTCTCTTCCGAGCCCGGGTTCGTGACCGGAGCCGTCAAGCTGCGCACCGCGCCCTTCGGTCGCCGGGATGAACGTCCCGAGCGGCGCGACGGCAACACGCCTCGCATGAAGGGACGGCCGGAGAATCGAGGCAACTGGGAGGACCGCCCCCGCCGAGACTTCGGAGATCGGGACGACCGCCCGCGTCGAGACTTCAATCGCGACGGAGGCGACCGGCCGCCGCGCCGAGACTTCGGAGACCGCCCGCCCCGCCGCGACTTCAACCGCGACGGCGGAGGAGATCGGCCCCGTTGGAACAGCGACCGAGGCGGCGACCGGCCTCCTCGGCGCGACTTCGGCGACCGAC
>JAKRSE010000272.1 GCA_022402505.1 Fimbriimonadaceae bacterium
GGTGTTCGATCTGCTCGTCGGTGAGGTAGCGGAGGACGTTGCCCGCCAGCTTGGGCCCCAGGACGGTGAGGATGATCGCCGCCTTGCGGAGGGGGGTGAGATCGAGGTCGTATTTGCGCATCAGCTGGGTCTTCCTTGGTTCAGCGTTCGGTGGTCATCCATGTCTTGAGCATCATCGCCACCGTTTCCGGCTTGTCTCGGGCGAGCTTGCGGATCTGTTCGAGCGGCACGTCGACCTTCTCGGCGATCCCGCCGATCTCAACCTGGTCCTGGGGGTCATCTTCGTCAAAGTGGCTCATGGGGCTGCTGGCCAGGATGTCGGCGAGCTCCTGGCGGGCTTGGGGGCTGCTCTGCTGGACGCCGGGGTTCAGCAGAAAGTCGTTGGGGTCGATGTCGTCCAGCTGGCTGAGGTCGTACTCGGGGGTTCCGTCGATGACGATCTCCCTCTCGTGGCCCTGGCGTCGGACGGTGACCTTGTTCGGGTTGTCCTCGATGGCGACTTCGGTGCGCGCGCCCGGCAGGCTGAGGCGGGTGGGGCCCTCCAGCGCGGGGTCGACTCCGGCGGCGATCCGGGCGGCTTCGACGGTCCGCTCCTGAGCCTTGGCCAGGGTCCGGACGATCATCATGCCCACGGCGACCAGAGCGAGGATCGGGAGGAGCGCCAGCAGCTGCTGCCACAGACGACTGTTGGCGGCGGCTCCGGCCTCCAGTCGGGCCTTTTCGGCGGCGGCGGTGCTGAAGGTCGTCTGGGTCACCTGGGCGGTGAAGTTTCGTCCGTCCACGGCGGCGGTGGCGATGAAGCCTTCCACGAAGGACCGGACGGCGGCGACGTCTTCGACCTTGGCCGAATCGACCAGGACGTTGATGTTCATGGTGCTCAGCTCGCCGGGAGCCTTGCGGGTGACGACGTTGCGCCGGTCGGTGCCGAACCGTTCCCGTGAGGTTTCGGTGCGGTAGTTGTTGTCGGCGTCGTTGTTCTCGCCGGTCGCGGCGGGCTGTCCGGGGAGGTTGGCTTCCAGACCCGCTTCGCCGCCGAGCCGCGAGCCGCCGCCCCGAAGCTCTTCGGACATGGATTCGCGGGCGAGCGGGGAATCGGTCGGGGTTTCGGACTCCTGCTTGGATTCCACCTCGTCCATGTTCAGCTCCACGGCGACCATGACGCTGGTCGTTCCGGGGCCGAAGGCGAGGTCGAGTCGGCGCTGAAGCTCTCGTTCGCGGCGTCGGCCCTCCTCCCGTTCGGCCTCAAGCTTGCGGTTGGAGAGGTTCTCGTCGGAGTTGAGCGCCTCGCCGTCCCAGATGATTCCTCGGGTGGTGGAGAGGACGGAAACGTTCTTCGCCTCCAGGCCCGGAACGGCGTTCTGGACCAGCCGGGCGATGGCCTTGCCTTCCGACTCTTCCATGACATAGCCCGCCTTCTCCGCGATGTTGACCACGGCGGTCGGGGCGATCTTCTGGTCGCCGAAGGGGGAGTCCTTGCCGAAGTTGATGTGGACGATGGCCGTCTGGACCCCCGTCATGGTGCCGATGCTCTTGGCGAGTTCGGCCTCCTGTTTGTTCCTCAGCTGCTGGGTCAGTTCGGCGGGGGTCTGGAAGAGTCCTCCGGTGGCCGCGTCCGCCTGTCCACCGACGGTGCCGATGGCGGTGCTGGGGAGCTTGCCCTCCTGGCTGAGCCTCATGCGGATTTCAGGAATCCGGTCGAAGGGGACCATGACATCGCCGCGAGGGTTGATGTCGGTGGGGAAGCCGTAGCCTTGAACGGCGTCACGGACGATGCCCTGTTCGGCCGGGTTGGCGCCGGGGAAGATGGGCTCCATCTTCGGCCGGGAGGCGAACCAGGCCGTGCCCGCCAGGAGGGCGACCAGAACGACGGCGCCCGCAATGGTGACGGTGCGCTGCGTCTTGTCGGTCGTGCTCCACCAGTTGCGGATGCGTTCGAAGGCGGCGTCGAAGTTCATGGGGTGGCGTCAGGTTCAGATCTGGGTTCGCGCGACTTCCTGGTAGGCCTCCAGGATCTTGTTGCGGACCTGCATGGTGAGGGTCATGGCGGTGCTCGCCTTTTCCATCTCGACCATCAGGTTGTGGAATTCGACCGGCTTGCCGGACATCAGGTCGTTCTGCATCTGGCGGGCGTCCTGCTGCATTCCGTTCACGGACTGCAGGGCCTTGACCATCATGGAGCCGAAGTCTTCGACCCCTTCGACTTCGATCTGGTCGAGGTTTCCGACCTGGGGAAGGTTGGGCGGATTGAGGGGGATTCCCGATCCGACTCCGAAGGCGTTGATTCTCATGGCGATTACGACCGGCCGATGTTGAGGGCGGACCGGATCATGCCCTTGGCCGAATTGAAGGCGGCGATGTTCGCCTCATAGCTGCGCTGGGCGGACATGAGGTTGACCATCTCGCGGACGGGCTGGACGTTGCTGAACTCGGTGTAGCCCTGAGCGTCGGCGAAGGGGTTGCCGGGGTCCAGAACTCGCCGCATGGGCGTGTCGTCCAGGGCGATGCGCTGGATCTTCGGTCCGGTTTCGGTGGCGGTGAGGATGGCGACGCGGCTTCGGAAGGCTTCCTGGGTGTCGGTGCGCTGGCTGTTGGCGTTGGCCAGATTCACGGAAATGACATCCATCCGCATCCGTTCGGCGGCGAGTCCGGCGGCGGTGACTCGGAAGGAGCTGCCGAGACCGTTCATGGCTTAGCGTCCCTCCCGGATCACGGTCTTGAGGCCGCTGAAGTAGCGGCCGGACATTTCGGAGAGCATCTGGAACCGGAGCTCGGTCTCGCTGAGGGCCATGACCTCCTTTTCGAGGTCCACGCTGCTGCCGTCGACTCGGATGCGGCCGGGATCTTCCTGGGCTCCGGCTGCATGTCGTCGATCGACCCGTTTGCCTGCTTCATCCAGCTGAATGGCGAAGCTCATGTCCTTCCGCTTGTAGCCGGGGACATTGACGTTGGCCAGGTTGTTGCTCAAGACTCCGAAGCGACGGCTGCTCAGGTCCATCGATTCCTGGAGGTTTGCGGCGTGTTCGCCGAAAAGCCGATTCACCATGGTGCGGGTTCCGAGGCGCCCCCCGGTTCCGCCGCGCGGAAGAGGGGCCCATCGTCAGTGTCGGCGCGATGAGCGGGTTCTGAAGGGGCGGACCCCGAAAAAATGCCGGAGCCTCAGCGGCCGTAGGGGCGGCAGAGCGGGTCTCCGATCACGACATCCTTCCAGCGGAGGACGGGGGAGGCGGCGTAGAAGCTCTCGGCCAGATTGAATCCGGAGGTGTAGCGGTCGAAGAGGATGTCCGGCACGGCGAGCGCGAAGGTGTAGGGTTCGCTGACGTAGCCCTTGACTCCGGTGACCCCTTGGCGGATCAGATCGGCGATCAGGCTCTGCCCGCCTTCGGTGGGAAGGAAGGTTCGACCGCTGGTGCTCACGAAGGTTTCGGCGAGGGCACCGGGGCGGAACTTGAGGCGTCGATAGGTTCCCAGATCGAAGGCCCCGTCGTTGCTCCCCCACCCGGCATAACCCATGAGCGGAGTCTCGGGGGCGACGAACCGGCCGGTGGTTTCCAGGATCGTCTCGAACCCCTTGGCCTTCAGGGCGGCGTCGGCCCGGCTCAGCCCGTTCTGGATCGGGGCGTAGGCGGGGTCGCGTCGGTTCTCGGCCTCATCGAAGAAGAAGGGTCCCTTCTCCGGCCGGGCGGCGAGGCTGTTGTCCACGAGAGCCTTGGCGTCGGCGACGGTGTAGCCGTCCAGCCGGCTGACGAGCCGGAATCCGAACCGGGCGCGGGAGAATCGCTCCTTGGAGCCGAAGTAGGGATTGGCGGCCTGGCGGATGTCGCGGTTCAGGTCGTCGATGTTGCGGATGGGGAGGTCCATGGCCGCGAGGCGTGCATCGACCGAGTAGCCGTTGGCGTCGTTCAGGCGGATCGGCACTCCCTTGGTCGTCACGATGAAGTCGATGGGCGTGCGGCTTCGCTGGGCGGCCTGGCGGACCGGGCCTTCGATCGCGGTGCGGTAAAGCTCTTCCGGAATCTCCTCCCGCTCGGGCACGTTGACGACGACGATGTTGGCGCTGGGGATGCTCCGGCGGGCCCGGTAGTGGCTCCCGACTTCGCGGCTGGCCGAACTGGCGGAGTTGACGACGACCAGGACCCGCTGCGAGTCCGGAGCCGAGGCCATGACGGGGACGGCAGCCGTGCGGGGTGCACTGCGACCCTCCCGCCAGGCATTGAGGCGATCATCCACGCCGCAGCCGCCGATCGCAAGGGCGCAAAGGGCGGCCCCCAGCCCTGGAAGGATCGTCTGCACAGCCATCTCCGTTTGATTGTGCAACGTTTTCAGTCCGGAGAAGGTTCGTCTCGAATCCGGATCCCCGCATGTCTGCCGGGAAGTGGGGCAGAATCCTGGGGATGCCTCGCCGCCTGCCTCCGGTCGTCCTGGCCAGCGCCAGCCCTCGTCGCCAGGACCTGCTGCGACGGCTGGTGCCCGAATTCGCAGTCGATCCGCCGGATCTGGATGAGGACGCCCTGACCGATCCTGACCCTTGGGTGACGGCGCAGCGCCTGGCCCGGGAGAAGGCTCTGGCGGTGCGGGAGCGGCATCCGGAATGCCTCGTGATTGCGGGCGATACGGTGGTCGCGGTGCCGTCGGAGGAGGGTGGCGACGGCTGGATTCAGCTGAGCAAGCCGAAAGACCCGGTAGACGCATACACCATGTTAAGGATTCTTTCAGGCCGGGTTCATACGGTGATCACCGGCGTCTGCCTGATCGGCCCGACGGGGATGTCCTCCTACACCGAGGCGGCCCGGGTCTCGTTCCGGGATCTGACCGACGAGGAAATCCGAACCTACATCGCCTCTGGAGAGCCGATGGACAAGGCGGGCAGCTACGGGCTGCAGGGCGGTGCGAAAACCTTTGTAGAGAGGATCGAAGGGGAGGTGGAGACGGTGATCGGGCTTCCTTTGGAACGCCTGTCAGAGCTGCTCCACGAATGGAAGTGAGGGAAGTTGGTTGCAGTTGAAAACGATTCTCCGCTATACTCGGTGCTATGGCAAAGCCTGATATTGAGACTCTCATCCTGGGGTCTCTGCGTGATCGTCCGCTCCACGGCTACGGCATCCTGAAGCGAATCGAGAAGGACAGCGGCGGGTTCTTCAAGGCGAAGGAAGGACGTCTCTACCCCGTTCTCCGGACCATGGAAGAAGAGCAGCTCATCACCGGCGAGTGGCAGCCCCAGGAAGGCCGTCCGCCGCGACGCATCTACACCCTGAGCGACTCCGGCAAGGCGAAGCTGAAGGACAAGACCGAGCAGTGGGGCGAGTTCATCAAGGCGATGAACAAGCTCATGGGCCTCTGAACCCGCTGATCCTCCCTCATTCCCGGGCCGCTCTCCCATCATTTCGGGAGGGCGGCCCGAGTCATTTTTCCGGGGATCGCAGGTCACGCCAAGGCGAGGTGAATCGGCGTGGCCTGGGTGAGGTTGTCGCTGACCGGGCAGCGTCGCTCGACCTCTTCCAGCCAGTCGGTTAGGGCTTCGGCCGTGGCGTCGGATTCGAGGTGGAGGGTGACCCGGATCTCCTGGAATCCGGCCCGGGCGGCCTGGGGGTCGCCGAAGAGTCGGGCCGGGTCCAGCGGACCTTCCGCCTCCAGGCGGAGGCGCTTGATGTCGATGCCCCTTTCCTTGGCGACCAGGTGGCAGACGACGTTGAGGCAGCCGAGGAGGGCGGCCAGGAGGTACTCGACCGGGTTCGCGCCGATGTCCTCTCCGCCCAGAGCGGGCGGTTCGTCGACGACGAGATGGAAGCCCCGGGTGCTGACGGAGGTCCGCGCAGGCGATTCCGAGACTCCTTGGGCGGAGAAGACGAGGCTTGGCATAACGGTCTTCCAGGATGCCCGGTGGCCGCTTCTTTTCCTCACGATTGGGGCCTGAACCTGCATCAGGGCCTGTAGATCCGTGGAATCCGGGCGTGGAATGGCCCAGAAGGCAAAATGAAGTGAGGAGGACTGAGCGCAGGCCGTCCAGGGATGAGGTGAAACGTCCCAGACCGCCTCATCTTTTCGGAAGGCAGCGGCCATGATTGGCCCCGTGCCTGCGCCGATTCTGGTTCTCAGCGGCCCTCCGGCGGCCGGAAAGTCCACCGTCGCCCTCGCTCTGGCCGCAGCGGTCGAGCGGCTGGTGATCGTCCCGGTGGACGATGTGCGGCTCTGGGTCAAGGCCGGCTGTTGCGACACCCTGGACGGCTGGACGGAGGAGACCGAGGCTCAGTTCCGCCTGGCGGAAGAGGCCGCGCTGGACGTGGCCGAGAGGTACTCGGATGCGGGCTTCTGGGCGGTGGTGGACCATTGCCGCAACCCCGCTCGGCTGGAGTCGCTGGTTCGGGAGCGTCTCTCGGGCCGACCGCACCTGCTCGCCGCGCTCCAGCCTCCGCTTGAGGTTCTGATTCATCGGAGCCGGACTCGGACGAACAAGCACTTCGACTCGGCGGAGTTGGAGCCCGTCATCGAGTCGGTCCACCACGCATACGCCAACCACCCCTTGGCCCAAGGAGGGTGGATGTCGCTGGACAACGTGGCCCCGGCGAGCGAGACGGCGTCCCGGCTCGCCGAGGCCATGCGTCGGCTTCAGTAGCCGGCCGAAGCGGGTGCGGCCGAGATCTCGGGCATCCCGAGGGCGGCCCGGGCCGGATTGAGCATCTCGGCGGTCCGGCTGGCCCCGCAGCGGGTGACCCCGAGGGCGCGGACCTCCAGCAGGCCTTCCAAGGTTCGGACTCCGCCGGCCGCCTTGACCTGGACGCTCTCGGGTGAGTGGGCCCGCATCAGCTTCAGGTCTTCGATCGTGGCGCCGCCGGGGGCGTATCCGGTGGAGGTCTTGACCCAGTCCACGCCGATCTCGCCGCAGATTTCGCAGAGCCTGATCTTCTGTTCGTCGTTCAGATAGGCGTTTTCGAAGATCACCTTGATCTTCTGCCCGGCGTCATGGGTGACCTCGGTGAGGGCCTTGATCTCGGCTGCAACCAGATCCCAGGCCCCGCTCAGGACGGCGCTGATGTTGACGACCATGTCCAGCTCCTCGCCGCCGTCGGCGAGGGCCCGCTTCGCTTCGGCGAGCTTGATCTCGGTGGTGTGGCCGCCGTGCGGGAAGCCGATGGTGGTGCTGGCGCGGACGTTGCTGCCCTTCAGCCGGGCGGCGCAGTCGGCCAGGGCATAGGGCATGATGCAGACGCTGGCGCAGTCGAAGTCGAGGGCGAGTTGGATCCCCTTTTCCAGCTCGGCCCGGCTCAGGGTGGGGTTGAGCAGCGAGTGGTCGATCATCTTGGCCAGGTCGAGATAGGTGTAGTCCGGCATTGTTCCAAACTCCAGTCTAGTTCAGCCGCGGGCCGCTTCGCCGACGAGGTCTCGGAGCGTCAGGACGGTCGGGGAGGAATAGACATGTCGGATCCATTCCGGGGTGTTGCCCCGTTGCGGTTCCTCGATCATGTAGGCCCAGGTCATGAAGTAGAGCCAGGGCCGGGCGGGGAAGTCGGCGGGGTCGGGGAGGCGGCCCTCTTCGCCCAGGCCGAACATCTTGCCCTGCGCTCCGAACATCTCCTGAAAGTCTCGCCAGGAGGTCGGCGACTCGTAGTCGCGGACGATCAGATCGACGACGTCCTCGCCGGGGTGCCAGTTGCCGTGGTCGCGGCCGTAGCTGGTCCAGACCCAGAGCAGGTTGTTCAGGCCATGCCGATTGGTGAACCGGTCGTACATCAGGTGGTAGAGCTCCCGACAGGCGGTCCCGCCGGATTTGCCCCACCAGAACCACCGGCCTTCGGCCTCGTGGAGCGGCCGCCAGAGGACCGGAACCCCGGCGTCTCGAAGCCGGGCGAGGGCCTCGCCGACCAGGTCGATGTCCCGGATCATGTTGTTGTAGGAGGGGCCGGTCGGGCAGGCAAGGGCATCGGCCAGGCGGAAGTTGTCGGTGTAGAAGTCTCCGTTGGCGTCCGGTGAAATCCAGTGCCACTGGAAGGTGACGATCCCCCCTCGCCGGTGCCAGGCAATCGCCTTTTCAACGTCACGGTTTCCCCGCTGCGAGGGCATGAGGCCGTTGAAGTCGTAGCCCATCAGGGCCGGTTCGAACCCGCCCGAGGTCCGCTTGATGAAGTCCAGGTATTTGTCGTCGCACTGGCCGGAGATGATCTTCTTCCCATAGGTGCGGCGGAGCAGGTTGTAGAGCCTGACCAGATTCGGGTGGGGATTCGGGTGGATCGGTCGGGGGGAAAGCATCGGGAAGCCTGAGAGCAACGGTGCGCGAAGGGCCGAGTCCTCGTCCCTTTGGAAGAGACCATGGCTCGGAAGGCTGCAGAAGGAAAATCGCCCCGCCCGCCTCGGCGCCTGTCGCGGTTGAAGGTGAGGATGGATCTGGTGATCGACTGGGATCGTCCGGTGACGGAATGGGAGGCCCGGCAGACTCAGCGGCGGCTCCTGGATGCGCTGGTCCTGGAGGCGGCCGAGTTCCACCCCCGCGAGCCCTTTGCCGAATGTCGGCTTCAGTCGGCTCAGGCGGCGAGGGTGCTTCCGATCCTCCATCCGCCGGTGGCCGAGCCCGAGGATTGACCCGAATCTCGGGCCCCCGCCGGCGGATGACGGGGGCCCGAGGAGGGTTCAGTCGGTGGCCTTGATCGTGACGGCCTGGCCTTCGTTGCCCACCCGGTCCAGCAGACTGACTCGGATGTCTTCGCCCGCCTTGAGGTTGGGCACACGGACGACCTGGCCGGGCAGACCGGACCCGACGAACCTCCAGCCGCCTCGATTCACCGAGACGGTGACGAAGCGGACGTCGGGGTCATCGGTCCGGGCGATCACTCCGCCGTTGGCGACGCTGGCGGTGGGGTTCTGCGGGGCGCCGGGAGCGACGGCATCCAGCCAGGGCGAGGCCGGGACCACCGCCTTGGTCCGATAGACGCCATCCATCAGCGGCTTGTTGATGCCGTTCCAGTCCTGCAGAAACGCCTTCATGCTGAAGTGGACGGTGCCGTTGGTCATGCCGCCCTTCCTGCGGACCAGCTGGATCTGATCGACGATCTCCTGAGGCTTCCAGTTTCCGCCCGTGGGGTTGAGCCGGCTGGTGAACTGCCCCGGCCACAGGTGCCGCTTCTGGGTGTTCACGGAATGCCACCAGTTCAGGAGGGTGGGGAAGGCCTGGGGGGTCTGGGTGATCGGCCAGTAGAGCTGAGGGGTGAAGTAGTCGCACCAGCCGTTCTGCAGCCACAGCTTGGCATCGGCGTAGAGCTGGGCGTACTGGTCCACTCCCGCGCGGATCCCTTTGGGCACTCCGGGGCGGTAGATGCCGAAGGGCGAAATCCCGAACTTCACCCACGGCTTCCGGCGCTTGATTCCGTCATAGACTCGGCGGACGAACCGGTTGACGTTGCGTCGGCGCCAGTCGCCTCGATTCAGGTTGGGTTCCTGCCGGCGGGCGGCCTGGAAGGAGGCTTCGTCCGGGAAGGGCACTTCCACGCCGTTCTCGGTCACCGGGTAGGGGTAGAAGTAGTCGTCGATGTGGAGGCCGTCGATGTTGTATCGCTGCACCACGTCCATGAAGACCTCGAAGCTCTGGTCCTGAACCTCTTCCTGGCCCGGGTCCATCCAGACGAAGTTGCCGTACTTGCCGACCAGATCCGGGCGGCGGTTGATGATGTGGTCTTGGGAGTAGGGTCCCTTCTGAGCCGGGTGGCCGGCGCGGTAGGGGTTGAGCCACACGTGGAGCTCGATGCCGCGCTTGTGGGCCTCGGCGATGGCGAACTCCAGGGGGTCGAAGCCGTCGGCCGGAGCCTGGCCGCTGACTCCGGTCAGATAGTAGGACCAGGGTTCGATGGGGCTCTTATAGAGCGAATCGGCGTGGGGCCGAATCTGGAAGATGATGGCGTTCAGTCCGAGACGGTCGGCCGTCTCCATGATCGTCACCATTTCCCGCTTCATCTCGGGGGTGGTCAGTCCGGGTTTGGAAGGCCAGTCGATGTTGTCGACGGTGGCGACCCAGGCGGCGCGAAACTCCCGGGGAAGTCGGAATTCCTGTGCGGAGGCCTGGGGCAGGGCGGTCATCATGGCTGCCGATAGCATGGTCGTCCGTATAGACTCTACCGGGAACGAAGATGAAGCTCGGCATCCAGGGATTGAAGGCGGAGGTTTTGGGGATCGCCCTGGCCAATGGGCCCACGGTGGACCGGTTGATCCTCTCCAGCGGCAAGGCTCAGGGACAGAGCAAGCCCTTTCGTCTGGACATGGACTCGCCGGCCGAGGTGACGGCGATTCTCTCGCAGGAATCGCTGCAGGCCTACCTGGAGCACAAGCGGCCCGGCGGACTTCGCGATTTCCAGGTTTGGGTGGCGGATGATCGACTCTACGTCAAGGCCAAGCTGAAGCTGGTGGTCGAGCTTCCGGTGAAGGCGGCCTGCCGGCTGGAGATCGTGGACGGCAGGGAGATTCACGTTCGCCTGGAGGCGGTGGATGTTGCCGGGGGATCGGCCAAGAACCTGGTGGCGGGCCAGCTGGAGAAGGAGAACCCGATTCTGGACACGGCCGAGTTTCCGATGAACCTGACGCTGACCCGAATCGAGGCGGTGGATGGCGAGATTCGGGTCCATGGTCTGGCCCTGCCCGAGGCCGCCCCAGAAGGCTAAACTCCCAGGCTTCTCATGTCCCATCAGCTCGCCCTTGTCGTAGACTTTGGCGGTCAGTACACCCAGCTGATCGTCCGGCGGATGCGGGAGCTGGGGGTCTACTCGGAAATGGTCCCCTGGATGCAGGCGGAGGCTCGAATCCGCGAGACCCGGCCGCAGGGCGTGATCCTGAGCGGGGGGCCGAAGTCGGTTCTGGAAGAGGGAGCCCCGACGCTGGACGTGCGCGTTCTGGAGGGCATCCCGACGCTCGGCATCTGCTACGGCCAGCAGTTTCTGGCCCACTCGCTGGGCGGACGGGTCGAGAAGTCGAAAGACCGAGAGTACGGTCGTCGCGAGCTGGAGAACGTGGCTGAAGGTTCTCTGGCGGGCCGGCTGAGCCTCCCGACGGTCTGGATGAGCCACGGCGACCGAGTGGAGGCGCCTCCGCCCGGCTTCTCGGTCACGGCGACGACGCCCAGCTGTCCGGTCGCAGCGATGGAGAATGAGGCGGCCATGAAGTGGGGCGTCCAGTTTCATCCGGAAGTGAGCCACACGCCCGGAGGCCGCGGGCTCTTGGAGTCGTTTGTGGTCCGGGCCGGGTTCGCCCGCGACTGGACGACCGGGGCCTTCATCGAGGAGACGGTCGAAGCGATCCGAACCCAGGTGGGGGACGGCACGGTGCTCTGCGGCGTCAGCGGCGGGGTGGACAGCACGGTCGCGGCGGCCCTGCTGGCCCGAGCCCTGGGCGACCGGGTCACCTGCGCCTTTGTGGATCACGGCCTGATGCGGCTGAACGAGTCCGAGCAGGTCATCGAGACGTTTCAGCGGCACATCCCGGCGAAATTCGTGCCGATTGATGCCCGGAGCCGGTTCCTGGAGGCCCTGCGCGGCGTCACCGAGCCGGAGCAGAAGCGGAAGATCATCGGCGCCGAGTTCGTGAAGTGCTTCGAAGAGCACGCGGACGAGCTGGCAGGCTGCGATTTCCTCGCGCAGGGCACGCTCTATCCGGACGTGATCGAGAGCGGCAGTCCGACGGCGGCGAAGATCAAGACCCATCACAACGTCGGCGGTCTGCCGGACTGGATGCGGCTGCAGGTGATCGAGCCGCTCAAGTGGCTGTTCAAGGACGAGGTCCGCGAGGTGGGTCGGGCGCTGGGCCTGCCGGACGAGATGGTCGACCGAGAGCCCTTCCCGGGCCCCGGGCTGGCGGTCCGGATTCTGGGCGAGATCACCGAGGAGCGGATCCGGATCACCCAGGAGGCCGATGCGATCTTCCGGGAGGAGATTCGGGCCCAGGGGCACAAGCCGGGGATCTGGCAGAGCTACGCCGCCCTGCTGGATGTCCGCAGCGTCGGGGTGATGGGCGACGAGCGGACCTATGAGCAGCCGATCGTCCTGCGGGCCGTCCAGAGCGAGGATGCGATGACCGCCTCGGCCTACCCCTTCCCATTCGAGTTTCTGGACCACGTCGCCCACCGGATCGTGAACGAGGTGGACGGGGTGAACCGGGTTCTGTACGACCTGACTTCCAAGCCGCCCGCCACGATCGAGTGGGAGTAGGGCGTCAGTCATCAAGCCCGGCGTGGGCTTCCTGGATGGCTCGGATGACGGCGGCGGCCTTGTTCACGCACTCTTCATGCTCCTTGACCGGGTCGCTGTCGAAGACGATCCCGGCTCCGGCCTGCACGTGGACCAATCCGTCCTTGATGACCGCGCTCCGGATGGCGATGGCCATGTCCAGGTCACCGTTTGCGCTCAGACAGCCGACGGTGCCCGCATAGACTCCCCGCCGGGTCGGCTCCAGTTCCTCGATGATCTCCATCGCCCGGACCTTGGGGGCTCCGCTCAGGGTTCCGGCCGGGAAGGTGGCTCGGACGAGTTCGGCGGGCGTCAGGTCTCGTCGCAGCCGGCCTTCGACCTCGCTGACGATGTGCATCACATGGCTGTAGTTTTCGATCACCATCAGGTCCTTTACCTTGACGGTGCCGTAGTCGCACACCCTCCCGAGGTCGTTGCGCCCCAGATCGACCAGCATGATGTGCTCGGCCCGTTCCTTCTCGTCGGCCAGGAGGTCGGCGGCCAGTCGGGCGTCCTCTTCCGGTCTTGCGCCTCGGGGACGGGTGCCGGCGATCGGTCGGACGACTCCGGTGCCGTGCTGGGCGGAGACCAGGATTTCCGGCGAAGCCCCGACGATGTCGAAGTCCCCGAACCGCACAAGAAACATATAAGGTGACGGGTTCAAGCTGCGCAGAGCCCGGTAAATGGGAACCGGATGGGCGCTGCAGGGAGCAGAGAACCGCTGGCTCGGAACGATCTGAAAAGCATCTCCGGCGACGATGTATTCGACGCACCTTCGGACCGCAGCCTGGAAGTCTTCGGGGGTTCGGTTGGCGGTGAACTCCGGGACTTCGCCCGGGGCTTCCGGGAGCGGCGGGCGGGGAGCGTCAAGCCGGGTTCGGATGGCGTGGAAGTCGTCGACGGCGGCGCGGTAGGCCTGCTCGGTCGGCTCGATCAGGGCGATGAGGAGGATCTGGTTCTTGGCATGGTCGAAGACGACCACGCGATCCATCATCATCAGGGCGAATTCCGGCAGGTTCAGGTCGTCCAGGGTGTCGACGGGCAGGCGTTCGACTCGGCGCACGTAGTCGTAGCCGATC
>JAKRSE010000028.1 GCA_022402505.1 Fimbriimonadaceae bacterium
CGACCTAGTCAAGCGGACCCTGGCCGTCTCGGTGGGTTGAGACCGACCCGCCGGGGGACCGACGGCCGGTGTCGTTCGTTGAAAAAGAAACTCTCCTCCGCCCGGCCTCCATCACAAGTCGACCGGACGGGTGAGGCGCGTCGCTAGTTTCGGTAGCAGTGGATGATGCGGGCTCGTTCGAGGTCGTAGGGGGTGAACTCGACTCGAACCTTATCGCCGGTCAGAAGGCGGACCCACTTCTTGCGCATCTTTCCGCTGACCTGGGCGAGGATCGTCTTGTCCAGCTCTTCCAAGTGGACTCGAAAGAAGGCGTTGGGCAGGTTTTCGGTGATTACGCCGTCCAGCGCAATGCAATCCTCTTTGGTTTCGGGCACTTCAAAGCTCCGGGCTCGTCGTCTCCGACCTCCGCCTCCGCCACCGCCACCGCGTCTCGGTTTCGCCATACAGTTCTCAGGTTCCGAACGGACCTCGCCTATTCCTGGGTCAGGATGACCGGGCCCGAGGAAGTTACGGCGATGGTGTGTTCGAAATGTGCCGACAGTCTACCGTCGGCGGTCCGAACGGTCCAGCCATCGGACTCGAATCGAACCTTGTGGGTGCCCTGATTGATCATGGGCTCGATGCACATGGTCACCCCTTCCCGCAGCACGGGCCCCGTCTTCGCCCGTCCAAAGTTCGGAACGCTGGGCGGTTCATGGAGCTCGACCCCGATCCCGTGGCCCACCAGGTCTCGGACCACGCCGTAGCCGTTGGACTCGGCGTACTTCTGGACCGTGGCGCTGATGTCGCCGACCCGGTTCCCGACCCGCGCCTTGGCGATGCCCTGCATCAGGCACTCCTTCGTGACGCTCAGAAGCCGGCGGGCGTCGTCGCTGATCTGGCCGACCGGGAAGGTCCAGGCGGAGTCGGCGTGCCAGCCTTCTCGGATGACTCCGAAATCGAGGCTGACGATGTCGCCCTCAACCAGAACCTCTTCGGTCGGGATTCCGTGGACCACGACGTCGTTCCGGCTGATGCAGGCTGCGTTGGGAAAGCCCTTGTAACCCTTGAAGCTGGGGATGCAACCCGCGCCTGTGATCAGCTCGTCGGCCAGGGTGTCGAGCTGAAGAATCGTCGTCCGGCCGGGTTCGATGGCCTCGCTGACGGTCCGCATCACGCGGGCCAGCACGCGGCCGGCTTCTCGCATCAGTTCGATCTCGTCGGCGGTTTTCAGGCGCATGTCAGGTTCAGCCTCTGCTTCAGTTCAGCGCCGACTTCGTCGGATTCTCGTCCGGCGTCGATCGCCATCAGCCGGCCCGTGGCGGCGTAGTAGTCCAGGACCGGAGCGGTCGCCTCTTCAAAGACCACCAGCCGCTCTCGGATCGCCTCGGGCGTGTCGTCGCCTCGGACCACCAGAAAGCCGTCGCACTTGTCGCACAGGCCTTCTCGGTGCGGAGGATGGTTGACGCTGTGGTAGATCTCGCCGCACTTGGTGCAACCCAGGCGGCCGGTCAGACGATGCACGATGACGTCCAGCGGGGCCTGCAGGGAGATGACTCCATCCAGGGTCACCTGTTCCTTGTCAAGCTCTTCGTCCAGAGCCTCGGCCTGCCTCACGGTCCGGGGGAAGCCGTCGAGGATGAAGCCCTTCTGCCGGGTTTCTTCCTGCCTCAGCCGTTTGAACATCATCTGGATCGTGACGCCGTTCGGGACGAGGTGGCCGTGGTCGATGTAGTCTTTGGCCAGCTGTCCCAGTTCGGTGTCCGCCTCGATTTCGGCTCGGAAGATCAGGCCGGAGCTGAGGGGCCGGGCACCCGTGAGTTCGGAAAGAAGCTTGGACTGTGTGCCTTTTCCGACTCCCGGAGGACCGATGAGAACCAGCCTGATCGCCAAAATGCCGTCCCGGACCTCAGTTCCCGTACTGCTTCACGATCAGATTCGCCTGAATCTGCTTCATCGTCTCCAGCGCGACGCTGACCAGAATGAGCAGGGAGGTGCCGCCGATGAGCCCGAACGCCTGTGAGCCGCCGCGGGAGATGACCGGCAGGAAGTACTGACTCAAGGCCACGACCCCCAGGAAGACGGCTCCCACAAAGGTGACTCGGCTGATGACGCCGTTCAGAAACTCCACGGTCTGCTTGCCTGGTCGGATCCCGGGAATATAGCTGCCGCCTCGCTTCAGGTTGTCACTGATATCCTCGACGTTGTACATCATCGCGATCCACACATAGGTGAAGGCCATGATCATTCCGAAGTAGACGAGCGCGCCCACGATGCCGGGGATGAGGACTCCGGGGTCGGTGAGGTTCTGGAAGTTCGGGGCGAAGTACCGGGCCACCTGTTCCGCGGCTGCGCGCCACTGGGTGCCGGGCGGGAAGAAGCCCGCAAACTGAGCCGGGAGGTAGACCAGGGACACGGCGAAGATGATCGGGATGACGCCCGCCATATTCATCGAGATCGGCAGGTAGTTGCTCTGCCCGCCGAGGGTCTGAGTTCCGAAGTTCCGGCGCATGTGCTGGATCGGGATCCGCCTCTGAGCGGCGGTGAACCAGACGATGACCCAGGTGGTGGCCAGCAGGAAGGCGATGATGAGGATCAGTTCCCACCACTGGAGGCTGCCTGCGGAGAGGCCGGCGGCCGACTGGCTGATGATGCCGGGCACCGAGATGGCGATGCCGGCGAAGATCATGAGGGAGACGCCGTTTCCGATTCCCCTCTCGCTGATCTGTTCGCCCATCCACAGCAGGAACATCGCGCCTGCGAGCCAGAAGACCATGATGCCGGCGGTGGCGAAGGGCGTCAGGCTGATGGCGCCTTGGCTGAGGCCGGTGATCGTCTGGATCAGGGCGAATCCCTGAACCACGGCCAGGACGAGGGTGAGGGCTCGGGTCCGCTTGTTCTGCTGACGCCGGGCGTACTCGCCGCCTTCCTTCATCTCCTGCTTCCAGGCCGGAGTGGTCTGGGTCAGGATCTGCATGATGATCGATGCGGTGATGTAGGGGCCGAGGCCGAGGGCGAAGATGGAGACCTTCTTGAAGGCGCCGCCGCCAATGGCGTTCAGCAATCCGAAGAAGGCGTTCTCCTCCAGGATGCGGCTGAGAACCGTTGAGTCGACTCCGGCGATGGGCACCGGGATGTGGATCCCGATGGCGTAGAGGGCGAAGATCTTCAGGATGAAGATCATCCGGCCGCGGATGTCTTCATCCGCCCAGGAGAGCCGAAGCGTCTCCATGAGGCCCAGCTGGAGTGACTTGTCTCCTCCACGCGGGGGCCCGCCGCCTGCCGATTGTCCCAATGCCGGAATCGTGCTCACGTTCTTGTCTGCTTTGATTACGCTTCGATCAGTTCGACGCTGCCGCCGGCCTTCTCGATCTTTTCCCGTCCCGATCCGCTGATCCGGTGGACCTTCAGGGAGAGCTTCTTGGTCGTTTCTCCGTATCCCAGGATCTTGACCCCGTCCTTCAGGCTGCTGATGACCTTGCGGGCGAGCAGCTCTTCGGGAGTGATCGAGGCGCCGTCCTCAAAGGCGGCATCCAGGGAGGAGATGTTCACGACCGCGAACTCCTTGTGGTTGATGTTGCGGAAGCCCTTCTTGACCGGGAGTCGGCGGTGGATGGGAGTCTGTCCGCCTTCGAACCAGGGGCTGATCTGGCGTCGCGCCTTCTGTCCCTTGCTGCCTCGGGTTGCGGTCTTGCCTCGCTTGCTTCCGATTCCTCGGCCCACGCGCTTGCGTCGCTTGGTCGATCCGTCGGCGGGCTAGATCGGAAGAGCACACG
>JAKRSE010000273.1 GCA_022402505.1 Fimbriimonadaceae bacterium
CGGGAGATCAACCGTGCGGCCGCCCGGATCGCCCGGGAGGCGGCCGACGCCTGCTCCACGCCCGACAAGCCCCGGTACGTCGTCGGCTCGCTCGGCCCGACGAATCGCACCGCCAGCCTCAGCCCGGACGTGAATCGGCCGGGCTACCGGGCCGTCACCTTCGACGATCTCCGGGAAGCCTATCGGGAGCAGGCCCTCGGTCTGATCGAAGGCGGCTGCGACGCCCTGATGGTCGAAACCGTCTTCGACACCCTGAATGCCAAGGCGGCCCTGGCCGCGATCCGCCAGGCTCAGGCGGAACTCGGCAGCCGGGTCGAAGTGATGGTCAGCGGCACGATCACCGACGCCAGCGGCCGGACACTCAGCGGCCAGACGGTCTCCGCCTTTCTGACCTCGCTGTGGAACGAGGACCTCTTCAGCGTCGGGCTCAACTGCGCCCTCGGAGCCGCCCAGCTTCGGCCCTACCTGGACGAACTGGCTGAAGAGGCGCCGTTCCGCACCTCGGTCCACCCGAACGCGGGCCTGCCGAACGAGATGGGCGAGTACGACCAGTCGCCCGAAGAGATGGCCCGGCTCATCGCCCCGATGGCCCTCGACGGAGCGGCGAACATCGTCGGCGGGTGCTGCGGATCGACCCCCGAACACATCCGGGCTCTGGCGGACCTGATTCAGGAGGCTCCGGTTCGGAACCCATCAAAGCGCTCGCCGAACCCCCGGTGGTCCGGGCTCGAGAAGCTGGAGCTCTTCCCCGGGGCGAACTTCGTCAATGTCGGCGAGCGGACGAACGTGACCGGTTCGGCCCGCTTCGCCAAGCTCATCAAGGAGGGCCGGCTCGACCAGGCGGTGGAAGTCGCCCGCACCCAGGTCGAGAGCGGGGCCCAGATCCTCGACATCAACATGGACGAAGGCCTGCTTGACGGGGAGCGGGCGATGATCGACTACCTGAATCTCCTCGCCGCCGAACCCGACATCGCCCGCATCCCCTTCATGATCGACTCCAGCAAGTGGTCGGTCATCGAGGCCGGGTTGAAGCGGGTCCAGGGCCGGGCGATCGTCAACTCGATCTCGCTGAAGGAGGGCGAGGAGGAATTCCTTCGACAGGCCGCCTTGGTGCGCAGCTACGGCGCTTCGGCGGTGGTGATGTGCTTCGATGAGGCGGGCCAGGCCGACAGCTATGAGCGGCGGATTCAGATCGCGGACCGGGCGATCCGCCTTCTCACCGAGCGGGCGGGCTGGCGGAAGACCGACATCATCATCGACCCGAACGTCTTCGCAATCGGCACCGGCATCAGCGACCACGACAACTATGCGGTCGATTTCATCGAGGCCTGCAGGTGGATCAAAGCGAACCATCCGGGCGTGCTGACCAGCGGCGGAATCAGCAACCTCAGCTTCAGCTTTCGGGGCCGCAACGAAATCCGCGAGGCGCTCCACTCGGTCTTCCTCTTCCACGCCATCCCGGCCGGCCTGAGCATGGGGATCGTGAACGCCGGCGCGAGGCCGGTCTACGATGACATCCCCGAAGAGCTGCGCGGGCTCTGCGAAGAACTGATCTTCAACCGCCGGCCCGATGCGACGGAACGGCTGCTGGACTATGCCGCCCGCCAGGAGCCCGTCTCCAAGGCCGAGCAGAAGGCGGCCGCCGAGTGGCGCTCCCTCCCCGTGGAGGCCCGCCTGACCCACGCCCTCGTCCACGGAATCCTGGACCACGCGGTCGAAGACGCCGAAGAGGCTCGGCTGAAGCTCGGCCACCCGCTCCAGGTCATCGAAGGCCCGCTGATGGACGGAATGAACGTGGTCGGCGAGCTCTTCGGCAGCGGCCGAATGTTCCTGCCTCAGGTCGTCAAGTCGGCCCGGGTGATGAAGAAGGCGGTCGCCCACCTGGAGCCCTTCCTGCAGGAAGGCGAAGAGCGGCGCTCGGCCGGGCGGATCCTCCTGGCAACGGTCAAGGGCGACGTTCACGACATCGGCAAGAACATCGTCGGGGCCGTCCTCGCCTGCAACGGCTTCGAG
>JAKRSE010000274.1 GCA_022402505.1 Fimbriimonadaceae bacterium
CAGGCACCGTGTCTCGATCGTCTTCGGGAATCAGGCTGTACGGGGCTCGATCGAGATCATCTCGTTCTGAGCCCGGCCGGGGCCCTCAGAAGCGGTCCATCCGGTCCACGGGCAGGAGGAACATGACCGCTCCCCCGACCGGAACCTTCACCGGGCTCGCCAGGAATGCCCCGGGCGAGCCCGCTTCGAAGGGCATCATGTTCACCACCTGCTCTCGGGTCTGGCAGTTGGCGGCGACGAGGTCGCGCAGGGCGTCGACCTCGTCGTCCTCCACGCCGATCAGCATCGTCGTGTTGCCTTCGCGCAGAAAGCCGCCCGTCGAGCCGATCACCGTGAACTTGTGTCCGTTCTTGATCAGCTCATCGGTCAACCGGTTCTTGTCCCGGTCATGAACGATGCAGACGGCCAGCTTCATTTCAACCTTCAGTTTAGCCCGGAATCAGCCGGCCGAGCGCTCCATCCTTTCGTCGGTAGATCACTTCGGTGCCGCCCGACTCGCCGGAGTGGAAGACGAAGAAGGGATGCTCCAGCAACTCCATCTGCAGGATCGCCTCCTCCAACGTCATCGGACGGGTGGAGAACTTCTTGGTCACGACCACCGGCGGCTCGGGAGTCTCAGGCTCCACCGCCTCCGGCTCGACATAGGTCTCCGGAATCGGCTTCACCCCCCGGCGGAAGGCTCGCGACAGGCGGCTCTTCAGCCTCCCGAGACGGACCTCCAGCTTGTCGGAGACCCGGTCGATGGCGGCCTTGGTGCTGCCATCCACCTCCTCGCCCCGCACCGTGAGGCCGTCGGCGAAGACGGTCACCTGGATGCGGTGATCCTGCTTCTGTTCAGAGTGGACGATTTCGACGCGATCCACGTGGGGGAAATAACGGCCAAGTCGGCCGAGCTTCTTTGCGGCGTAATCCCGGTCGCGTTCCGAGAGATTTCCGCCTGCGTTGCGGACAAGAAGATCCAGCACTTTCTGTTCTCCTTGCCTACCATTCTACGCCGAAAACATCAGCCTCATCACGTGCTTCTTGCCAGGGTCGCGACCGCCGTCGCCGAAATCCCTTCCCCGCGTCCCAGCGAGCCCAGCCCTTCGTTCGTCGTCGCCTTCACGCTCACCCGATCCGGGCCGATTCCCATCGCCCCCGCCAGCGCCGCCCGAATCTCCGCCGACCGCTTCATGATCTTCGGCCGCTCGGCGACCACCGCGACATCCACATGGCGGACCTCCCAGCCATCCGCCGCCGCCCGCCGAACCGCCTCTTCCAGAAACCGAGCCGAGCGCATGTCCTTCCATCGCGGGTCGTCGTTGGGGAAGAGGCAGCCGATGTCCCCCAGGCCTGCCGCACCCAGAATCGCATCGACGACCGCATGGATCAAGGCGTCCGCATCGGAATGGCCCTCCAGACCGGGCCGGCCCTCCGGGAATTCGACCCCGCCGAGCCACATCGGCCGGTCCGGGTCGGAGGAGAAACGGTGGATGTCGAAGCCGATGCCGGTGCGGAATTCCATGGTCGTGGCGGGCAGATCGCCCGGATGGGTCACCTTGATGTTGCCCGGCTCCCCGGGAACCATCGTCGCCGCGTGTCCCAGCTCCATCACCAGGGCGGCGTCGTCGGTGCATTCTCGAGAGGCCCTGGCATGGGCTTCTCGGAAGAGGTCCGCCCGGATCGCCTGAGGGGTCTGAACGGCCGTCAGGCGGTCGCGCTCCAGAGTCGTCCAGGCCGAACCCTCGCGTTGGCGAATCGTGTCCACCACCGCCACGCCCGGGAAGGCCGCCCCGGTCTCCTCGGCAGCGTCCAGCAGACGGTCGATCAGCGCGGGGCTCGCGAAGGGGCGGGCGGCGTCGTGGACCAGAATCATCGTCGCCTCCGGTCCGGCCGCCTCCAGAGCGATCCGGCAACTCTCCTGGCGGCTCGAACCGCCGGCGACCACGGTCAGATCGGGTCGGGCGGCCCGGATGATCGGCTCCAGCGCGGCCGAGGCGGAAACCACGACTCGGTCGCACCGAGGATGGCTC
>JAKRSE010000275.1 GCA_022402505.1 Fimbriimonadaceae bacterium
CATCTGCTCGACCGGGAAACGGAAGAGACCTTCGAAATCCTCTACAAGATCCTCAACGTGGTCATCACGATCCTGGTCGGAGTCATCACCGTGATGATGGCGATGCTGATGAACATCTACCAGCTGCAGCGGGTGCCCGAGTTCGGACTGCTGCAGGCGGTCGGCTTCACCCGCAAGCGGCTGCTTGGGCGGGTCATGGTGGAGACCGTGATCCTCGTCTCGGTCGGCTGGGTGCTCGGCGTGCTCTGCGCCTTCGGAATGCTGCACGTCATCAAGGCGCGGCTGATGGACCCCAACGCCTTCATGCTGGACCCGGCAGACCTCGTGGCCTACCTCTACACCATCCCCGTGCCGCTGGCGATCCTGGCGGCGTCGGTGATCGGCCTGTGGCGCAGCTTCCGGCGGTTCGACCCGATCAGCGTGGTCGAAAGGAGGCTGGTTTGATCCGGGCCGAAGGGGCGTCCCTGGTCTTCCAGGACCACGGCCGAGCCGTCGCCGCCTGCCGCGAGATCAGCATGGAGGTCCGCCCCGGCGAATTCCTGGGCATCCTCGGCCCGAGCGGAAGCGGCAAGTCGTCGCTGCTCTACCTCCTCTCGGGCCTGCGGGTCCCGACGGCGGGGAGGATCCTGTACCAAGATCGGCCGCTGGAATCGCTCTCGGACGAAGAGCGGGCGAGGATTCGGCTGAGGGAGTTCGGGTTCGTCTTCCAGCTGCCCCACCTGCTCGGCTACCTGACCTCGGTGGAGAATGTCGTTGTCGCCAACCCCTCGCCGGACGCGGAGGAAGAGGCGGTCCGCCTACTGACCGAAATCGGCCTCGGCGATCATCTCCACCGACGCCCCCATGAGCTGAGCGGCGGCCAGAGGCAGCGGGTCTGCGTGGCGCGGGCCCTGGCGGGAGGCCGCCGGATCATCTTCGCCGACGAACCGACCGCCGCCCTGGACCACCATTCTGGCCTGCGGGTGGTGCAGCAGCTGGCCCGGCATCGGGGCGAAGGGGCGCTCGTCATGGTGACCCACGACCCCTCCATGCTGGAGGAGGCCGACCGGATTCTCCACCTGGCCGACGGGCAGATCGAGCGGGAAGAGCTGCGCTCACCGAGTAAGATCGAGGCTCCATGAGCCGGCTGAGCGAAGGTCTGAGCGGAATCGGTCGCCCGGTGCTGGCCTCGCTGGAGTTCGTCGGCGACTGCGCCGAGCTCTCCTGGCAGTCGATCCGACAGTCGTGGCGAAAGCCCGTGGAATTCGGTGAGACGATCCACCAGATGGCCTTTCTGGGCGCAGCCTCGGTCCCCATCGTCGCCCTCACCACCTTCAGCAGCGGCGCGGTGATCGCCCTCTATTCGGCCGACATTCTGGTCCGCTATGGGGCCGGGAACCTCGCCGGGGGCACGGTCGGCCTCGCCGTCACCCGGGAGATCGCCCCGGTGCTGGCCGGCATCATGGTGGCGGCCCGGGGCGGGTCGGCGATGGCGGCCCAGATCGGCACGATGGCGGTGACCGAGCAGATCGACGCCCTCCGCGCCCTCAACGTCTCGCCGATCAAGTACCTGGTGATCCCCCGCCTGGTGGCGGCGGCCCTCGTGCTGCCGATCCTCTCGCTTGTGGGCTGCTATGCCGGAATCTTCGGCGGCTGGCTGGTCTCGGTCTATGCCTCGCGGGTGCCGAGCGGCAGCTTCATGCAGTCGCTCCAACAGTTCGTCGAGGTCCGCGACATCTGGGGCGGGATGCTGAAGACGGTGGTCTTCGGCCTGATCGTCAGCCTCGTCGCATGCCGCGAAGGCCTGCGGACCAAGAACGGCGCCGTCGGAGTCGGCCGCTCCACCACGTCCACGGTGGTCATCACGATGGTCCTCATCTACCTCGCCAACTTCGCCATGACCTGGCTGCTCTTCCGGGGTCGGTAGGCGTCCTGCAGAACCGGGTTGACGAAGATCAGGAACCGATGTGCTCCAACGCCTCTCGCCAACCAGTCGGCAGCCGACCGAGTGAACGCGTGAGCCGAAGGGCG
>JAKRSE010000276.1 GCA_022402505.1 Fimbriimonadaceae bacterium
CCGCCCCCCACCGCCTGGTCATCGACCTGGAGGGGGCTGAATTCGACCCGTCGATCCTCGCTCCTCTCCCGATCGGCTGGCGTGCCGGCCAGCTGAATGAGACGACCATGCGCGTGGTCATCGAGCATGAGATGATGGCCGGGCAGGTCATTCCGCAGCTTCAGGCGGGGCGAACCCTCCAGTTTCCTCTGCGCAGCATCGACCCGAATGCGGTGATCGAGAATCCGGCCCAGCCGCCGGTGGTCGATCCCGGCCCTCCGAGCCAGCGGCCTGCCCTCATCAGCGGCCCGCTGAAGGTCGGCGAGTCGGCCCAGGCGGTGGACATTACGATTCCGGTCCGCAGCGGCCGCACCGGGGCTCCGACCGGAGTCCACGTCGGCCTCTCCACCATCCGAATCACGATTCCGAATTCGACCCAGGAAGGTCCTTCCGCCCCCGCCGCATGGGAGGGACGGCTGATCCGCCAGGTGACGATGCGGCCGGGATCCGGCAATTCCACCCAGCTGATCCTGGAGACCCGCCGCCCCTTGATCTATGACATCCAGAACAACGGTGACAGCCTGAACATCCGGGTGTCGGTCCCCTCCTTCGCCTTCGGAGGCCTGAGCGGCAAGACCTTCGTCATCGATCCCGGCCACGGCGGCAACGATCCCGGCGCCGTCTTCGCCGGAGTCCGCGAGAAGGACATCGCCCTGGACGTCTCCCTGCGGTTCGGCCGGCTGCTGGAACGTGAGGGAGTCCGGGTGGTCTACACCCGTTCCACCGATGTCTTCATCCCGCTCGGCCGCCGCAGCGAGATCGCCAACGAGGCGGCCGCCGACCTCTTCATCAGCATCCACGTCAATTCGAACACGGTGGCGAACACGGCCAGCGGGTCCAAGACCTTCTACCACCGGCAGCAGAGTCCGGGGCAGCTGCTGAGCATCGCCATCGAAGGCGAGCTGGAGCGACAGGGCCGCCTCAGGAGCATGGGCCCCTGGAGCGACACCCGCATCTATCGCAGCGGTTTCGCCGTACTGAGGAACACCCGGATGCCCGGCGTTCTGGTGGAGACCGGGTTCATCAACAACTCCCGCGACCGGGCCCAACTCTCCCGGCCGGAATACCGACAGCAGATCGCCGACGCGATCCTGGCCGCCCTCAAGACTCTGGCCGCCGAGGGCGCGGCCGACTGAACATGGCAAAGAAGAGCAAAGCCCCCATCGTCATCGTCGCCCTTTCGGCCTTCGTTCTGGGCGGGTCGGCGGCCTTCGTCGTCTTCGGTCCCGGTCGCACCGTCCCGCCGGAAATGAGCCGAGGCGCCCTGACCCCGGCCGATCGCGAAGCCCGCCCGGTTTCCGAAAAGCCCATCCTGGAAGAGCCGGGCCGAGTCAGCACCCTCGCCCCCAAGTTCGAGAACGGCGATCTGACCTTCGATCGGCAGACCGAACCCGTCAGCCCGACCGTCGATCCCGTGGTCCAGGTCGTGAACGACTTTCTGCGGCGGGTTCCGGCCGTGCCGAAGGAGGCCGTGCTGAAGAGCGCAAAAATCTCCTCCGGACTGGTCGAGCTGGACTTCAACCAGGCCTTCCAGACGGGCTACGGCACCGAGGATGAGCAGGTCATCGTCAACGGAATCCTCACCGCGCTCGCCCAGTTCCAGAACATCGACCGAGCCCAGTTTCTGGTCGAGGGCAAGGCGCTGGACGCCCTGAGCAACATCGACCTGACCGAACCCCAGCCGGTCATCCGCGACTGAAGATCAAGGCTCGACCGGCGGCTCCTTTGCTCCGGAGACCACGAAGCTGACCCTCGGCTTGCCGCCGGCGGCCAGAATCCGGAGCTCCAACAGCCCCGGGTGCTCCCTGGTCAGCCGGGCCGTGTTGATGAGGCTCCGAAGGGTCGCGGCTTCGTTCCGGGCCCGGGCCAAAGCGGCCTGGCCCTCCAGCTCGGACTTCAGAAGATCGTTCATCGCCGCCCGAAGGCCGCCCTGGGGAGAGAAGTCGAGCAGGCTCACCTCCTCGATGAC
>JAKRSE010000277.1 GCA_022402505.1 Fimbriimonadaceae bacterium
CGGTGTAGATGGCGGTGATCGCCCCCTTCGGGCCGCAGCCCGCCCGCTCCATCAGGCGAGGCAGGAGGGCGAAGACGCTCGGGGTGTAGCCCTTGGTGCTGGGCGGCTCGCCGACCGCCAGACCGACCTCTCGCTGCGCCATGGCGAACCGGGTGACCGAGTCCATCATGAGCATCACGTTCTGCCCCTGGTCGCGGAAGTATTCGGCAATGGCGGTGGCGGCGAGTGCGGCCTTGATGCGGACCAGGGCGGGCTCGTCGCTGGTGGCGCAGATGACGATGCTTCGCTCAAGACCTTCCGGGCCGAGGTCGTTGGCGATGAACTCGCGCACCTCGCGGCCCCGCTCGCCGACCAGACAGATCACGTTCACGTCGGCGCGGCCGTAGCGGGCGATCATCCCGAGCAGGGTCGATTTTCCGACTCCCGACCCGGCGAAGATGCCCATGCGCTGGCCGATTCCCATGGTGAGCATGGAGTCGATGGCGCGGACACCGGTCTCGAACGGGGTCTCGATCATGGCCCGCTGCATGGCCCCCGGGGGGGCGGCGATGCTTGGATAGGTTCGGTGGGTGCCCAGAGAGGGGCCGCCGTCCATCGGTCGGCAGAGTCCATCCAGGCAGCGGCCGAGGAGTTCGGTGCCGACGGGTACACGGAGGCAGTCGCCGGTGCCGCGAACCCGGCTCCCGGGGCGGATGCCGGTCATCTCACCGAGCGGCATCATGAGGATGCGGTCGTTGCGGAATCCGACGACTTCGCAGGGGATGTTGCGTCCGTTCTCCGCCTGCACCAGGCAGACGTCTCCGACCCGGCTGACCGGACCGCGGGATTCCAGAACGAGGCCGACGACCTGCTCGACGCGGCCGAGGCGTTCGAAGCGGGCGGTCTTGGCAAGGACGGCTTCGGCGGTCGGGGTCATTCATCCCCCTCCAGAGCGTGCTCGGCCATCCGTTCCAGGTAGGCCTCGACTCGGGCGTCGATGGTTCCGGCATGGGATTCCACGATGCAGCCGGCCTGGATGCTCCGGTCGGCGACGACATCCAGCCCTCGGATATTGGTGAGGGTCTCCATGATCTCCTGGCGATGGGATTCCAGTTCCAAGACCTCGGCCGGGCTCACCAGGACGCAGAACTCGGCTCCTTGATGCAGCTCGGTCAGGGCCGAACGGGCGATCTCCAGCACGGCGGCCTTGTTGATCTTCAGCTCCTGGCAGACGGCCCGACGGGCGACCTCCAGGCCGAAGAGGGCGTGGGCTTCGTTCGATTCCTCGCGGAAGGTGCGGTTGGCGGCGTGGTCGTCGTCGGCGAAGCGGGCGATCTGAGCCTTGAGAGAGTCGAGCTCGGCCTGGACCTGGGCTTCGTGCTCGGCCTTCCGCTGGGCGATCTCCTCTTCCAGCTGGGCCCAGGCTTCGGCCTTGCCCTGCTCGAACCCCTCGGCGTAGCCTTCAGCCCTCGCCTCTTCCCGGCCTTCTCGGCGCCCCTCGGCCCGGCCGAGGCGGATGGCGCGGCGGAGGGCTTCCGCCTGGCGGGCCTGTTCGACTTCGGGATCGACCTCGGCCTCGACCTGGAACTTGGAGCCCTCGGGCGTCCGGCCGCTCCGCCGATGCTCCAGCCGGAGCAGGCGGCTCTCGTCCTTGACGTCTCGGGGCTCCCAGGAACCGGCCATGACGAATCCTTAGACCAGGACCTCTTCTTCGCCGCGGCCGATGGAGATTTCTCCCGCCTCTTCCAGCCGGCGAATGACGGCGACGATCTTCTGCTGGGCCTCTTCGACCTGACGGACCTTGACCGGGCCCATGTAGTCCATGTCCTCCTTCAGCATGTTCACGGCGCGTTCGCTCATGTTGCGGAAGACCTTGTTGCGGACCTCGTCGTTGACTCCCTTGAGGGCCAGGCCGAGCTCCTTGACATCGACTTCCTTGAGGATCGCCTGGATGGCGCGGTCGTCGATTCCCAGGATGTCTTCGAAGACGAACATCATGTTCTTGACCTCGTCGGCCAGGTCCGGG
>JAKRSE010000278.1 GCA_022402505.1 Fimbriimonadaceae bacterium
CGCCTTCACCCCGTGAGACCTTCCCCAGGGCAAAGCAATGCGCCCCGCTTCCCGATGAGGGAAGGCGGGGCGCAACCATCAGACTTTCAGGCCGGAGCCCGGTCAGAACTTGATGGTGTAGAAGGCGCTGAGGTTGTAGAGGGTCGTTCCCGAATTGGCATAGGGGACGCCCGCGACGACCTGGAGCGCGAGACCGGAGAGCTGCGGCACCTTGTAATACAGGCTGGCGGCGGTGTAGGCCGCGCTGCCCGACTGGTGCTCCAGCAGAAGCGAGAGGTTCGGGTTCAGGGCCCGCTCGAAGCCGAACTGGACGAATCCCTTGTCCGACTGCTGAACGGCCATGTGGAGCCGACCCGCTTCGATGTCGTACCGGCCGGTGGCGAAGAAGACGCCTCGGTTGGTGTTGCTCATGTCGAAGCCGCCCACGGTGACCGCGTAGGGCTTGGACGGATCATTCAGGAGGCGATAGCTGCCCCAGACTCCGTGCATGTCGCGGAAGTCGTTCAGATAGGCCAGCTCGATTCCGTGGCCGACCCCGACGCCGACCGCATGGCTCCAGAGCCACTGGGAGTTCGAATTGCCCGTGCCGTTCAGGTACAGGCTGTACATGGCCGTTCGCTCGCCCATCGTGTCCGCAACGGGCATATTGACGAGCAGGGACGGTCCGGCGACCGCAATGACAGGAAGGGCGGAGATGACCGCGGCCGCCCACCGCAAAGGCTCGACCCTCATCACCTCAGAGAATTCCACAAAACGGGCGGTTTCTGCCCGTAGATTTGGCAGGAAATTCGACAAAATTGCGGGGAAGGCGTCGTGTTCGCCCTTCAGGCCACAATCCGGCCTCTGATGAATCTGGTGATTCGACGACTGGAGAAGGCAGACCTGGCGGCCGCCGCCGGCCTGCAGCGGGCATGCTTTCCGCCGCCGTTTCCCGAGGATCATCTCTGGCAGGCCGATCATCTCGCCTCCCATCTGGACGTGTTTCCGGAGGGCCAGTTCGTGGCGGTTCTGGAAGGTCGGGTCGTCGGGTCGGCCACCTCCATGCAGATCTCGACCGAGGTCTGGCAGGCCCGGCCGACGTTCGACGATCTGATCGGCGACTTCCATCTCGCGGGCCACGATCCGGCCGGGAGGATGCTCTTTGCAGTGGACATTTCGGTGCATCCCGAGGCCAGGAACCGCGGGGTGGCGCGGGGCCTCTACGAGGCCCGCAAGACGCTGATCCACGATCTTGGGCTGGACGGACTGACCGCCTACTGCCGCCTGCCGGGCTGCCAGGCCTCCGGACTCCCGCCGCAGGACTACGCGGAAGAGGTTGTCGCCGGCCGCCTGACTGATGCCACCCTCACCCCGGTTCTCCGCCTGGGAATGGACTTTGTGGGCGTGCGGGAGCTGGCCTGGCCGGACCCGGAGTCGCGGGACGCGGCCGGTGTGGTGCAATGGAAGCCTTGAAAGCCGCCGCCGCCGCCTGGATGATCCGACCGTGCCGTTCGGAGACCGACTTCTGGTCGCACTTCGACGAGGTGGTCGCCGAAGCGAAATCGGCCGGGGCCGACCTGCTGGTCCTGCCGGAATACTTCACCTTGGAGCTCGACGGGAGGTTCGACGGCCCCTACGAGTTTCCGCAGGAGCGGAGCGACGTCCTGGCCGAGCGATTCCTGGAGCTCACCGACTCGGCCCGGGAAGCCCGGTTGACCCTGGTCTGCGGATCCGCCTTCGCCGTCGGACGGCACTGCTGGGTGAACCGATCCGTCCTGGTCGACCCTGACGGACGCTCGGCCTGGCAGGACAAGCTGCAGATGACCCAGTGGGAGTCGGTGGAATGGGGAATCTCATCCGGCGAGGGGCTCCGCCAGATGCCGGACCCTCGGATCGGAATCTCAGTCTGCTACGACGTCGAGTTTCCCGAGCCGGTGGCGATCCAGGCGGAGCATGGCGTGGATGTCCTCTGCGTTCCCAGTTGGACGGAGACCCGGCACGGCTTCCACCGTGTCCGGACCGGCTGCCTCGCCCGAGCCTTGGAGAACCAGATCTTCACGGTCCACGCCACGCTTCTGGGCAGCCTCGGCCGGGAGCCGGTGCCCTCTGCGGTCGGGTCGGCGGCCGTCATCTCTCCGCTCACGCCACCCTTTCCGGAGACCGGGGTCCTGGCCGAAACGGTGATGGATTCGGAGGGCCTGGCGGTGGCCGAACTCGACCTGACGGCGCTGCAGCTTTCGCGGGCTCAAGGGGATGTCCGCAATCGAAGGGACCGGGCGACGGTCCAGACGGCCTGGCACCCATGGGCCGCGCAGGACTGACGCAACCCGGCCTTCCCTTCCGCCGTCATATCAGACATGACCAATCTGGTGCAGGTCTTCAAGCTGCTGGTGACTCTGGCGACTCTGCTGACTTCTGCCGAGGCGATCCTCAAGCTCGCCCGGTTTGCATGGAATCTGGCTCTCTCGCTGACCAAGAACGGTCGTCGGCTGTTCAAGGCCGGCCGGTTCGTGCGGCGCGGCTTCCGGTTTGCCTGAGCGGCCGCCGGCGCGTTAAGATTCTCGCCGGCCGGCGTCGCCCAGCCGAACAACTGAGCCGTACATTCGTAGAGACTGATGCGTCTGCCTGCAGACCGAGGTTCCCATGAAGAAGCCCCTGATCTTCCTTTTCGCGGCTGCCGTCGCCCCGGCTCTGGTCGCCAACCCCTCTTCGGCCATCAAGATGGCTCCGGACTTCACCCTGGCCGACCAGACCGGGAAGAGCCACAGCCTCTCCGACTTCCGAGGCCGCTTCGTCGTCCTGGAGTGGTGGAACCACCAGTGTCCGTTCGTCGTGAAGCACTACGCCTCCGGCAACATGCAGAAGCTGCAGAAGCAGATGACCGATGACAAGGTCGTCTGGCTGACGATCAACTCCTCGGCCCCCGGCAAGCAGGGCCACGTCAGCGGCGAACAGGCGAAGGCTCTGATGAAGGAGCTTGGCAAGAAGGCGACCGCCGTTCTGCTGGACCACGACGGCAAGGTCGGCCGGGCTTTCGAAGCCAAGACGACTCCGCAGATGGTTCTGATCTCGCCGAAGGGCGAACTGCTTTACAACGGTGCGATCGACTCGATCCGCTCCGCGTCTCAGGACGACGTCCCGAAGGCCGAGAACTTCCTGCTCCGGGCCTACAACGAAGCGAAGGCCGGCAAGCCCGTGTCCATGCCGACCACCCAGCCCTACGGCTGCTCGGTCAAGTACTGAACCTCGAACGCAAACAGCGACTCCGGCCTCCCTCTCCCGGCGAGAAGGAGGCCGGTTGTTTCAGTCCAGAGGCGCCGGACCCACGTCCCGGCCGTCTCGAAGCGACCGAGGCGAGACCCCAAAGCGCTGGGTGAACGCCCGGCTGAAGTGGGCCGGACTGGCAAACCCGCACCGCTCGCTCACCTCGGTGATGCTGGCTTCCGACTGGAGCACCATCTCCCGTGCCTTCTCCAAGCGGAGGCTCAGGAGGTAGCGGTGGAAGGGCTGCTTGGTCACGTCGCGGAAGAGGTGCCGGAAGTGCGACGTGCTCAATCCGATGCGGTCGGCGAGGTCGGCATCGGTCAGGGGTTCGGCAAAGTGCCTCTCCAGGTAGCGGAGGGCGCGATGGATGAGGGAGTCGGTGTGGAGGCGGCTGTCCCCGAAGATGTCGGCGGCGAGTCCGGCGCAGAGGTGGATGGTCTGCCGGGCGATCTCGCCTGACTCCGTGAGCGAATCCAGGGTCCGGGCAGCCTGCAGGATGTACCGGTGCATCGCCCGATCCTCGCCCAGTTCGAGCCGGGCGGCGCAGAGGGCGGCGAGAAAGGTGAGGGCCTGGCCTCGGGACTCCTCCAGGTCGTCCGACTCGATGAGTGCCGCCTCCAGCTGATCGAGGGCCTTTGCATAGCGGGGTCGGTCGCGGAGCCGGAGGATGCTCCCCAGTTCCGACAGAGCGACCTGTCCGCCCTCCCCACGGAAGGGGCAGCCCTTGGCCTCTTCAAACTGGAAGCCGACCTCGAAGATCAGGAAGCTGGCCGGGGTGCCGAGGTCGGAGAAGGTGAGGGTCTCCACCTTCACCTGCGGCGGAATGCTGAAGAGCAGGCGATCGACCCTGTGCGGCACGCCGTCGATCTCGGTCTGTCCGACGGTCTCGACCAGGCCCCCGTCGCCGCAGGGCCGGTAGACCGGGGGCATCGCCGTGGCGTCGTTGTAGTGCCGTCCCTGGATCAGGTTGAACCTCTGGACGACCCGACCGTCGTGCTGGAGGGTCAGGATGGCTCCGATGGCTCCGCTCGGTTCATCGGTGGGTCGCGCCGAGGCGGCGAAGACTCCGTAGAGGACGACCTGCTTGGGTCGGCTGGCCTCTTCCGGCACATCGACGTGAAGGCTGAACGGGAGGGCCCGAAGCGGGCTGAGCCGGTAGGCGCCGCCGTTGCTCTGCCAGGCCGCGCCTCCCTGGGCTCCGGCGGATCGGGCCTCGTCCGAGGGGGTCCAGGCCGCCGAACCGGTCGGCCGCTTGAACTCCCCTCGCCGGTAGGCCCCCGCCATCAGTTGCCGGAGGTCAGCTCCGTGGTGGTGTGGGGGAGATGTCCGAATGCCGACGTGCGGAGTCCGGAGAGCCGCTTGGAATGCAGCTCGGCATCCCGCTGGAAGTAGATCGGCACCCAGGGAGCGTCCTGAAGCACGATGTCCTCGGCCTTCTCATAGAGGGGGCGTCGCTTCTCCCAATCCATCAGGCTGTCCGCCTCGGCGCAGAGTCGGTCGTACTCGGCATTGCTGTATCCGAACTTGTTCTCCGGACCGTTGGTGGTGAGCATGTGGCTCAGGAAGTTCTGGGGGTCCAGAAAGTCGGCCGACCAGCGCATGTGATAAAAGGGCAGCTCCTTCGCGTTGTACTTCTGGAGGTAGCTTCCCCACTCCAGCGGACGCAGCGAGACGGTGACGTTCAGGTGTTCCTTCAGGTCCCCGGCGACCGCTTCGGCCACCAGCTTGATGTCGGCGAACTGCTCGCGGAAGAACATCTCAAGCGGGGGCAGTCCCTGACCATTCGGGAAGCCGGCCTCGGCCAGGAGGGCCTTCGCTTCCGTGGGGTTGAAGTCGATGGCGGCCGCCTTCTCCCGATGACCCTGGACTCCCGGCGGGAGGATGCCGTAGGCGGGGGTGTTGGCTCCGCCCATCAGCTCGTTGACGATCCGCTCCTTGTTGATCGCCATCGCAAAGGCGCGGCGGACCCGGCGGTCGGCAAAGGGGCGATAGGCGATCTGATTCATGCCGATGTACCAGATGGCCGGCCGATCGAACTTCTTCAGCTGATCGGCCAGCTCGGCCTCTCGCTGGATTCCGGGGATGTCCTGCCGCTGGAGCCGAGCCATCTCGATTTCGCCGGTCCGATACTTGTTGATGACGGAAAGGGCGTCCTTCACGACGGGCCGCTCGATCCCCGCCAGCTTGGGCGCGCCGCCCCAGTAGTCCGCATTGGCGGTGAGCTTGGTGATCTGGTCGCGGATCGTCTCGGTGACCTTGAAGGGACCGGTGCCGACCATCTCGCTGACCTGGGTGATCTCCCGGTCGGCGGGGACCGACTCCTTGGGCAGCACCGCTCCGACCAGATAGGTCAGCTTGCCGAGGAAGTAAGGGGTCGGCTTCTTGACCTCGATCGAGATCGTCCGCGGACCGAGGACCTTGATTCCGGTGATCTCCTCCGCCGTGCCCGCCGCCTTCTCTTCCAGCCCGACGATGTCGCTGAGGTAGGCGGTGGCGGTTTCGGACTTCAGCCCCGGCTCGGTGGCCCGCTCAAAGGACCACTTCACGTCGTCGGCGGTCACGAGGCGGCCGTTGTGGAACTTGATCTCCGGCCGAATCTCGAAGGTGTAGGTGGTTCCGGCTTCATCGACCGTCCAGCTCTGGGCGAGGATCCCCACGACCTGGCTGTTCTCGTCCCAGCCGACCAGGCCTTCGTAGATGTTCTGCAGCAGGTCGATCGTGTCGCCGTCCTGCACCACAGCCGGGTCATAGGTGGTGGGGTTGGTGTTGATCGGGTAGCGCAGAATCTGCGACGTCGCCTCGGTCCGGCCCCGGTCCGAGAATCCTCCCCCTCCGCCCGAACATCCGGCGAGCAGTGCGGTCGCCAGCAAAACGCCGGCCATCCATCCCTTCATGACCGTCATTGTACAGTTTCGGGGTCCAGGCCGACCAGTCCGCAGACCACGGCCCACTCTTCGGGCGTCACCGGCAGAACGCTGAGGCGCTGGCCTCGGCGGAGGAGGAGCATCTCTTCCAGACCCGGCGTCGCCCGAAGCTCGTCCATCGAGACGATCCGGTCGAACCTGGCCACCGCCTCCACATCGATCGCCAGCCAGCGCGGGTTGTCCGGCGGACTCTTGGGGTCGTGGTAGTCGCTGCGAGGATCGAACTGGGTGGGGTCGGGGTAGGCGGCCCCCACGATCCTCATGATTCCGACGATGCCGCTCGGTTTGGCGTTGGAATGGTGGAAGAAGGCGAGGTCGCCCGGCTTCATCTCGTCGCGCATGAAGTTGCGGACCTGGTAGTTGCGACAGCCTTCCCACATCGCCGGCCCTCCGGCCGCGGCCAGGTCATCCCAGGCATAGACGTCGGGTTCGGATTTCATCAGCCAGTGCTTCATCGTGCAGGTTTGATTCGGAACTTGAGGGTGGAGAACCCGGCAAGCTCAAAATGCTCGATCCGAATCTGCCAGGTCCGGGCGACCGGCAGGCGGATGGTCTTGGTGGTCGGACCGTTGTAGGCCCACTCATCCAGCAGCTTCTCGCCGTTGACGATGACCCGGACTCCATCGTCGTAGGTCACCTCCGCTTCGAACTCGCCTGTCGGAGCGACGACTTCGGCGAGGGCGAGGGTTCCGAAGTGGTCCGGCCCAATGCCGGCTGCCGGGCTGCGTTGCCAGTCGAAGGCGAGGTTGGCGACGGTTCGCGGTGCGGCGTTCTCGCCGGCCATCCACCAGGCGTCTTCCTGGGTTCGAGGGTCGGCGCTTGCCGGGTCGTAGTTCCACTGGCGGACGGTCCACTGGATCGGAAGGTGAAACTCCCGGAAGACCAGCGGGACCTCTTCGCCGGCCCGGCGAACCCGCCCGTGAGAGTCGGTGAACCGCGGCCCGGTCCACGCCAGTTCGACCCGAACCTCACCGACCGGAACGCCCTGAATCGCCTGAAGCCGGAGCACCCCCGGCCCCCGGCCCGACTCGGCCGACACCACCTGGAGTCCGGCCGAAAGCCGCAGGATGACCCAGCTGCCGGAGGCGGGGCCGAAGACCTCGAACTGCATCAGGCCCGTCTCTTGATCCCAGCTGCGGAGGCGAAGCGCCGGCTTGGTCGGGTCGACCGGGCCCCACTCGTCGATCATGATGAACCGCCGACCTCTCAGCTCTCCGGGCTTCAGGAAGGGGTCCTGCCAGGCCGGGTTCCAGGCGGGAATTCGGGGGAGCCCCGGCATCCGGGCATCGACCCGGGACTGCAGATCGGCCGAAGGGCGTGGGCTCCAGCCCTGATCGAACCGCCTCATGTAGGCGTTGTGATCACGATCGAGCCCCTGGATGACATTGCCCGAGGGGAGCATGGTTCCCGTCGGCGGGGTGAACCGAGGGTCGGTGCGCACGGCCGAGAAGATCCCCATCGGAAGCCGACCTTCCGCCGGAGGCGAGGGGACTCGGAGCTCGTTTCCTCCGCCGGTCGGGGCCTCCGCCCCTTCCCCGATCTCAAAAACTTCGGCTCGGGGCGAGGAGAAGACGTTGTCCTCGAACCGGACCGACGAGGTCCGCCGTAGCCGGATCGCCGAAGACTGGGTGCCTGAAAAATGGTTGTCCCGGAACACGATGTTCCGGCTCCGGGTGTCGCGCCGCTGGGCATACCCCCAGTCGGCCGGCTCTGTCGCGTTCGCCCAGAGATCGACGGCCCGGGTGTCGTTGCGGAAGGTGTTGCCTTCGACCAGGTTGTTCTGGCCGTGCTCCCAGGCGATGGCGTCGGCGTTGTGGGCGAAGACGTTGTCCAGGACCAGCGAATCGAAGGAGTAGCCGCCCCAGATTCCGTGCCAGCACTCCATGACCAGGTTGTGAACGAAGGCGTTGCGGCTGAAGGTCGCCTCGATTCCGTTGGTCGGTGCATGGCTGAAGTCGTTGCCGATCAGAAGATTGTCGTTGCAGCCTCCCGCTCCGGTATCCATCGTGGTCTGCCCGGCCCAAAGGAAGAAGCCGTCGCCCCCGTGGGTCACCGAGTTGTAGGCGAAGACGTTTCGGTTCGACTGCTCATAGATCAGGATGCCCGTCGAATCCTGGCCCCGGTTGTAGATCCCGTGGCTGTAGCCTCGGACGCACCAGTCGATCCGGTTCTGCTGAATGAGATTGTGGCTGGACCGGTACATCCCCAGCCCCACGCTGGAGAGGAACCGGAACGAGTTGTCGGCGATGACGGCCCGGTCGGTCTCGGTGATCATCAGGCCGTTCATGCCTCGCTCGATGGTGACCCGCTCAATACGGGCTTCGTCGCAGTTCCGAAGATAGACGCCCGCCCCGTACCGCAGCCATTCGTCTCGGTCGTTCTGGTGGTAGCTCATCCAGTCGCCGACGTCTTCCCTCTCTCGGCCGGATTTCAGCCGGGCCTTCCAGTTGTCGCTGAAGTCCGAGTCCTCGATCTTCAGCCCGGGCGAATCGACCGCCATCAGGCCGACCTTGTAGCCCCGAACCCGCAGGTTTCGGATCGTGATGTTGCGTCCCTGAACGGAGACCCCCAGCCCGGCCCGCTCGTCGGGAGAGGCATCCAGCGGCGTGCCTTCCCAGGTCTGCCCTCGAAAATCGAGGGTCAGATTGTCGCCACGGATGACGAGGGCGGCCTGAGCGGGTTCGAGCCCGGCCGAAGGCCTGGCAACCACCCGCGTCATGGGGCGGTCGTCATGGGTCCAGCCGGGTCCGGTCAGAGATGCGGTCAGAGCGAGGCAGAGGAAGGCGCTCGGCACAATCGAGAGTCTGACCGATTCCGCCGCCTATTGGCAGAGGACTTCGTAGGTGCGGAACTCGCTCTCCATCGGAGGGGTCCGACCCTCTTCCTTGGCGCGTCGCACGTCCTCGAATCCCCGCTTGTGCCCCTCGATGAAGGCCGGAGACTTCATCCAGCTGCGGAAGCAGTCTTCGGATTCCCAATGGGAGACCACCAGGTATTCGGAGCCTTGGTGGCCGGGCTCTCCGGAGAGGGGGCGCAGGACATGCATTCCCATGAAGCCGGGAAGCGTGTCGATGGCGTGTGCGCGACTTCGGAAGAGGGCTTCGAACCGCTCGCGGTACTCATCCTGGCAACGGATGAAGTTCACGGCGACAAAGGACCCCTCAGGCGCGCTCAGGGGGAAAGCCTGAGGCTGAGGCTCCACTTGCATGCGGCTAAGTGTACCTTGACTTTCCGGTCAACCCTGCCCGTCCGCCAAAGGCAGCGAGAGCGTTCCGAGCCGGGAGCCGATGTCGCTGAGCTGAATGCGCAGACGGCCTTCCGACTGGATCGCCAGAGTGCCGACGGTCTGCAGTTCTCCGACCACGTCCGCGCTGCCCTCGTAGACCGACACCCGGACATACGAGCTCCGGTCGGCTCTGAGGTCGGCGAGGCGGTCGAGGATGGCGCGAGGGACGGTGCCCGTCTCCAGCCCGGAACGGTCCAGATGCCGGCGCATGTCGGCAGCCATCGACCGGAACGGAAGATCGGGAGTGCGCAGGATGCCGGTCACTTCGGCCAATTCGGCTCGCCGCGCCGGGCCTGCGTCATCCCAGTGGCGGAGCAGGTCACCGGCCAGTCCGGCTTGGAGCGTGCTGGCCGTCGCCATGCAGTGGATTCCGCTGTATTTGGCGGCCTCCAGAACGCCGAGGGCCTTGATCCGGAGTCGGATGAAGCCGTCCATGTCTCCCTGCCGGGACATCACGTTGGCTCGGCCGATGAGGAAGGAGGCGAGGCGTTGCCGGGCGTCGATGATCTGGCCCTTCACCCCGTATTCGCCCTGGTCCGTCGGCTCTGCGACCGGGATCTCGACCAGGCGTCCGTCGCGGACTCCGTCGATCCACACGTCGGCGGCGGCCTCCAGGTCCTCGGTGCTGGACTTGGCGCACACGCCCATCGACGCGGCGACGGCCTCGGTATAGGCCAGGATGTACCTCGTCGTCACCGGCCCATAGACCATCGTCGGATGAACGCTCGGCGGAGTCCGTCCCACCCAGGCGAGAAAACCCAACAGGATCGCCGGGGCGGCGGCGGCCAGCGCCATTCCGTAATGACGCGCCTTCATACCGTGCATCTTCGGACTCCCATGAGCCAAGGCTACAGGAAGAATTGCGGGGATTGACGCAATTCAATCTGACTAAATCTGTGCAATATGTCGCCTCGGCTGAACCAAGGGAAGAATTTTCAACACTGGGCCTCAGATTTTCTGAGATGTTGGTCCCACTCTTCAGAATTCTTCATGTAACATCCCTTTGTCGGAGAAAATTTGAACATGCGCTCCAGCTCTGTCGTCGAAATGAAGATGGTCTTGGCCGCCCAGCGTGGCGACCGGGATGCTCGGGAGAGGATCGTCGAGATCCATCGCCCGGCCATCCAGGCCCACATGCGGCGAATGCTCCGTTCCTCGGAAGATGTCGAGGATGCGGTGCAGGAGACCTTTGTGAAGGCCTTCCGTGCCCTGCACCGGTTCGACCCGAACCGGCCGCTGGGCCCCTGGCTGATGCGGATCGCCACCAACTGTGGGGTCGATCTGATCCGGAACCGCCGTCAGGACCCCGAGGACCTGAGCCGCGTTGAGTACCAGGTCGCCGATCCCAGCGTTCAGGTGGAGGCCGAAACCGAGCAGAGTCTGCTCGTGGACCTCATCGGCGAGGCGATGGCCGCCCTGCCCCTGCAGCACCGGCAGGCCATGCAGCTTCGCCACATCCATCACATGGCGGTCGAAGAGATCGCCGCCCTGCTCAACAAGCCGGAAGGGACCGTGAAGAGCTGGCTCTTCCGGGCCCGAGCCCAGCTGAAGAAGCAGCTTCAGCCGACTCTGGCCTGATCCTTCCTCATCCCGAGCGCCGGCCTCGCATCTCCCCTCAGCGGGAATGCGGGGCCGGTCTCATTTGCGCTCCTGGGGAGGAGGCGCGAGCCGCCACCGAAGCAGGGTCCAGAAAGCTTCGGGAGCGTCGGTCCAGCGGATCTTTTTGCCCGCCTGCTTGGTCCGAGGCTCATATCGTGCGGGCAGCTCCAGAATCGCCTCGCCCATCCGGAAGGTCTTGGCGGTCACTTCCGGACAGAATTCGAACCGCTCGCACTGGAGGTCCATGTCTTCCAGAAAGGTCCGTTCAAAGGCCTTGTAGCAGGTGGCCTCGTCGTTGATCCTTCGGCCGAAGAGCAGGTAGACGGCCCATCGGAGCAGGACGTTGACCGTCTTGTTCGGCAGCGCCATGCCGGGGTGCATCCCCTTGAGGAACCTCGCCCCGTAGACGACCCGGTAGCGGGCCTCCAGGATCGGGGCGACGAGGGTCGGGATGTCCTCGGGGAAGTATTCGAGGTCGGCGTCCTGAACGACGACCGTCCGGCCGAGGGCGTAGGCCAGGGCGGTGCGGATGGCCCGCCCCTTCCCGCCGCGCTCCGGGTTCGTGATCACGGTGATTCGGTCGCCGAATTCGGCCAGGCGGTCGGCTGTCGCATCGGTGCTGCCATCGTTCACCACGATGATCTGCGCAGGCATGGGCAGCTCCAGGAGCCGCTGCACGACCTCGGAGATCGTGTCTTCCTCGTTCAAGGCCGGCACGATGATCGTCACATCCGGCATCGCGTCCCCTTCCATCCACCTCGCCCGAGGGCCCATTCTGACATACGCCCCCCAGGCCTTCGCCGTGACCGATGCAAACCCGCCGCGATGCGGTGAAGTAGAATCGCGTTGTGAGCGAGTTGATTCAGATCGGGGCGTCGCGTCCCAAGGCCCCGAAGCCGTCCGAATTGGAACTGAAGTTCAGCGAGACGGCCGTCGCCCAGCTGGAATCCCTCAAGACTCACTATCCCAACGAGAAGGCCTGCATTCTGCCCGGCCTCTGGATCGCCCAGCGGGAGTACGGCGGATACCTGAGCCCCGCCGCAATCGCCGAAGTCGCCTTCCGGCTCCACCGCAGCTACGCCGAGGTCGAAGGCGTGGCGACGTTCTACTCGATGTACAACACGGCCCACGAAGTCGGCCGGCACATGATCGAGGTCTGCACCTGTCTGAGCTGTCACATGTGCGGCGCCTATCGGATCGCGGACCGACTGAAGGAGAAGCTGGGAATCGGCTTCGGCGAGACCACCGAAGACGGGGTCTTCACCCTTCACGAAGTCGAGTGCCTGAACGCCTGCGACCGGGCTCCCCTGCTCCAGGTGGGCGATGAGTACATCGGCCCGGTGAAGGAAGAGGACATCGACGGCCTGCTGGAGAGCCTCCGGAGCCGGTCCGACTCCAGCGTGGTGAAGCTCGCCGACGAAATCGTCCGGGTCCACCTGAAATCCGAAGAAAAATCGTAACCCTGCCTCGGTCTTCGGAGTAACATCCGGATGACATGCGCGGCAGCAACCCGATGTTTCGCGACTCGGTCCTTCGTGACCGTGTGACCCTCAATCCGGTCTCCGGCATGCCCGGCGCCATGACGGGCGAAGAGGTCATGACCGTCGGCGGCACGATCCAGAAGACGGCGCTCCTCCTCGCCCTTCTCCTGCCGACCGCCGCCATCGGAGTCATCTTCCCGAGCAACGCCCTGCTGATCGGCAGCTTCGTCGTCAGCCTCATCCTTGGCCTTGTGACCGGATTA
>JAKRSE010000279.1 GCA_022402505.1 Fimbriimonadaceae bacterium
CCAGCGGGAGGCGGTGGATTGGCCGGGCGGGCCGCTCAAGATCCTGGCCGGGGCGGGCTCCGGCAAGACCCGCGTCATCACCTGCCGCATCGCCCGGCTGATGGCCGAAGGCACCCCCGCCGGCCGCATCCTCGCCGTCACCTTCACCAACAAGGCGGCCAAGGAGATGAAGGAGCGGATCGAAGGGATGGTGGGCGAGGCGGGCCGATTCCTTTGGGTCGGAACCTTCCATTCCGTCTGCGCGCGGCTGCTGAGGATGGAAGGGATGAACATCGGCCTCGACCGAAACTTCATCGTCTATGACGACGGCGACCAGATGCAGCTGGTCCGAGACCTCATCAAGCGGAAGGGCTACGACGAAAAGTCGGTCCAGCCGCGGGGGGTCCTTTCGGCCATCAGCCGGGCCAAGGAGCACATGCAGGCGCCCGCCGACTTCGCCAAGTCTGCCGCCGGCTTCTTCGAAAAGATCGTCGCCGAGATCTATCCGGTCTATCAGAAGTCCCTCAAGCAGGCCAATGCCCTCGATTTCGACGACATCCTCTTCATGGCTGTCCGGCTCCTGGAGGAGTCGCAGGAGGTTCGCGAAAGGCTCCAGGAGCGGTTCCTGCACGTCCTGATCGACGAGTACCAGGACGTCAACTTTAGCCAATATCGGTTCGCCCAGCTCATCAGCGGCCGGCACCAGAACCTGACGATCGTCGGCGACGACGACCAGTCGATCTATGGCTGGCGCGGCGCGGATGTCTCCCTGATGCTCCGGTTCGGGAGCGACCATCCCGATGCCAAAATCATCACGCTGGACCAGAACTATCGGTCCACCCAGAACATCCTCACCGGAGCCCACGCCGTGGTGCGGCACAACCGGGGACGGATGGACAAGAAGCTCTGGACCGAAAACGGTCAGGGCAGCCTGATCGGGCTGCGGGAGGCGGGCACCGAGAACGACGAGGCGATGCAGACGGCGGACGAGATTCTGCGCCTCGTTCGAAGCGGCCGGAGAAACTATGGCGACATCGCCGTGCTCTACCGCACCAACGCCATGAGCCGCGTGATGGAAGAGGCGCTGCTCGCCATGCGGATTCCCCACATCCTGGTGGGCGGGCAGAGGTTCTATGAACGCAAGGAGATCAAGGACGCTCTGGCCTACCTGCGGCTGGTTCTGAATCCGGCCGACGACGTGAGCTTCCGGCGGGTCGTCAACGTTCCGACTCGAGGCATCGGGCCGAAGACTCTGGAGCAGATCGCCGACGCCGCCGCCGAGCGGGGCCTCGGGATGATGCAGGCGGCAGCCGATCCCGAGTTCCGCCAGGCCCTCCCCGCCAAGCCCCGCACCGGACTCAACATGATGGTCCAGGCGGTGGAGCAGGGGCGGCGGCTCGCCGAATCCGGTCAAGTGACCCCCGTCCTGCAGAAGCTGCTGGAGGTGAGCGGCTACCTGACCGAACTCCGGGCCGACCGCAGCGACGAATCGATCGCGCGCCAGGAAAACCTCCAGGAGCTGGTCAATGTCACGGCGGAGTACGATCGAGACGAGGCCCCCTCGCTGGCCGGATTCCTGGAAAACGTCGCCCTGGTCAGCGACACCGACAGCCTGAAGAACGACGGCGACGCCGTGACCCTCATGACCCTCCACTCGGCCAAGGGGCTCGAGTTTCCCGCCGTGTTCATGATCGGCATGGAGGAAGGGGTCTTCCCCCATTCGCGGTCTCTGGGCGAGCAGCAGGAGATGGAGGAGGAACGTCGGCTCTGCTACGTCGGGATGACCCGGGCCAAGGAGGACCTCTACATGAGCCGTGCGACCCGCCGCGCCCTCTATGGGCAGCCGAGGTTCAACCCGCCCAGCCGGTTCCTGGGCGATCTCCCGCCGGCGGTCATCGACGGCTCGCGACTCTCCGAAAGGCCCGCTCCGGAGAGCCTCACGTCGGTCCGGCAAGAGAGATCGGGGGCCTACTCCGTTCAGAACGCCCGAATGGCGGAGGAGGAGATCGAAGAGGACTCCGGCTGGACGCCGCCCTTCCAGGTGGGCCAGAAGGTCTCCCACCGGAAGTTTGGCCTGGGCATCGTGGTCGCCTGCGCGCCGGTGCGAAACGACGCCGAAGTCACGGTCGCCTTCTCGGGTGAAGCGGGCGTGAAGAAGATGGTTCAGGGTTTCGCGAAGCTGGAGGCGGTGTGAAGCATCAGGGGATTCCGGCTCTCGCGGCGGTCGCGATTCTTGCGGCCGGATGCGGGGGCGGGGGGCAGGAGTTCATGCCTCTGGAGCCTGGCCTGACCTGGATCTACCATGTGTCGGCCGACCCGCCCGCCGCCGCCAAGGTTCAGATCAAGGGGGCTGCGCGGGTCGGGATGACGGACGGTGTGCAGATCACCGGAGACCTGGGCGACAGCCGGATGGCCTGGCGAGGCCCGCTGCTGCGGGCTTCCATGCTGGGCGGGACCCTCTACGATCCGCCCCTTCCCGTCCTGGACCTGAGAGGCGAGGACCTGATCTGGGAGGGCATCGTGATCCACGAGGGCGTGTCCTGGCCTGCCACGGCTCGACTGACCACCTGCGATGACCCCGTCGGCCCGGCCGCCGATCCGCTGAAGCTTCGCGACGAGGACCTTCGCTGCTCGCGGTGGGAGGTCACGGTCAAGGAGCGGACCCGGACGGTGACGACCCACTTTGCCCGGGGCTTCGGAATCGTGCAGCAGACGGTGACGGAGGATGTTGAGGGATCGCCGAAACAGACCGGCATCCACCTCATCACCGGGCCGAATCTGGAAGCAGGCACCAAGGTCGAGACCCCAGAACCCCCCACTCCAGCCGGCAGCTGAAGACCTCTTCCAGCAGGCTGCGGGCACCCGCCGGCTCCGTCTCGCCGATGATTCGCCCCTGGCGGATGGCCACCAGCCGGTCTGCCCCGTGGAGAGCCCAGTTGAGGTCGTGCGTGGTCAGAAGGACGGCCTTGCCTGCTTCGGAGAGCCTGCGGACGGCGTCCGACACCAGGCCGTGGTGGGCCGGGTCGAGTCCGGTGGTCGGTTCATCAAGCAGGAGGACTCGGGAATCCTGGGCTGCGGCACGGGCCAGCATGGCCAGGCGGTGTTCTCCGCCGCTCACCGCCTGAATCGACCGTTCGGCCAGATGCGAAAGATCGAAGGCGTTCAGGGCGGCCTCCACCGCGTCCTGGTCCTCCGGCGACTCGCGCAGGCCGGGGCTGAGGCCGAGGCGTCCCATGCCGACGAGATCGCGGATGCGGTGGGCGAACAGACGCGGTTCGTCTTGAGGGACCCAGGCGACGAGGCGGGCCCGGCTGCGGGGGGTGAGGCGGCTGAAGTCTTCGCCGCAGACCGTCACCCGGCCCGAAGCGATGGGAAGCAGCCCTCCCGCAGCCGCAAGAAGGGTGGATTTTCCGGCTCCGTTCGGCCCGACAAGAGCGACCCTCTCGCCGGCCTTGACCGTCAGGTTGATGTCCTCAAGAATCGCCGAACGGCCGCGGCTGACCGCAAGGTTGACGATCTCCACCATTTGGTTCAAACCTCGCCGAGCAGGCCGCTGGAGAAGGCCCGGTACATGGCGGCATAGGCTCCGTTTTGGGCCATCAGTTCGTCGTGTGAACCGCCTTCCACCGTTTCGCCTTGTCGGAGCATCAGGATTCGGTCGGCCCGGGCGGCGGTGGTGAGTCGGTGGGCGATGAACAGGGTGGTCCGGCCGGACATGGCCCGCTGCAGGGCTTCGGTCACCGCCTTCTCGCTGTGCGCGTCCAGGGCGCTGGTGGCTTCATCCAGGACGAGGATGCGCGGGTCCGGGACCAGGGCACGAGCGATGGCGAGCCGCTGGGCTTCGCCGCCGCTGATCCTCGCTCCTCGTTCGCCGAGTTCGGTGAGCATCCCGCGATCGCTGCGCTCGATGAAGGGCAGCGCATTGGCCGCCTTGGCTGCCTGTCGGAGATCCTCGTCGGTCGCCTCATCGACTCCGAGTCTCAGGTTCTCGGCGATGGTGCCGGCGAAGAGGACCGTCTGCTGGGGGACGACGCCGAAACGGCCCCGAAGCCAGTCGATCTGAAGCTCGCGGATGTCCACGCCGTCCAAGGTGATGCGGCCTTCGGTGGGGTCGTAGAAGCGGAGCAACAGGTCGGCGATGGTGCTCTTTCCCGCCCCGCTCGGCCCGACCAGAGCGAGCGATGTTCCCGGCTCGATGACGAAGCTGACGCCCTTGAGGGCGGTCGTCCCGTCGGGATAGGTGAACCCGACGTTCTCGAAGGCGATCCGACCTTCCAGGGGCTCCAGGATTCGACCCTGGGCCGCCTCAAAGGGCTCCTCGGCCACATCCAGGACCTCGGTGTGGATCCGGTCCGCGGCGGCCTGGACCTGCCGGTAGACGTTGTTGACGTTCGCCAGCGATCTTGCGCCCTGGTTGATGACATCGAGGGCGAAGGTGAGGGCGACGATCTGGCTGATCTGCAGCGTCCCCGCCTTCGCCATCCAGCCCGCGATGTAGAGGATGGCTGCCAGAGAGACGGCCCCGAGGAGTTCCACCATCGGGCGGAGGACCGCCAACCGTTTGGTGGCCAAGACCTGACTCCCGTACTGCTTCTCCACCAACCGGTCAAACATGCGCCCGAGCCGAGATTCCGCCGAGAATGCCTTCACGACGCGGACGCCGCTGATCCCTTCCTGGCTGAGGGCGGAAATCTGGCCGAGATCTTCCTGCACCGCTGCTTGGGCCGACTTCATCTTCTGGCCGTTGCGATGGACGAAGACGGCCAGGATCGGAATGAAGAGGAAGGCGACGAGAGCCAGCTGCCACTGGATGATGAAGACCGCAACCAGAGCGAGTCCTGCTTTGACGGGACCGTCGATGGAGTCGCGGATCACCTGGACGGAGCTTTGAAAGACGCCGACATCGTTGGTCAGGACGCTCTGCAGCGATCCTGTCCGTTTGGTTGAAAAGTAGCCGATCGGAAGTCGCTGGAGCTTGCGGAAGAGGTCGCTGCGCAGGTCGGAGGCGAGGCGGGCGGTGGCGATGCCGAGGAAGAGCGTCTGGCCCCGCGTCAGCATGTACTTGATGCCGTAGATGCCCACCACCGCCAGGCAGACGAGTCCGAGGGTCTGAACCGCCTGGGTCTGACGCTGCTCCTGCTCCCGGTTCGATTCCGGCTCCGGACGCTCGGCGATCGCCTCGTAAGCCGGAGTCAACCTTTCGGTTGGAACTCCAAGGGCTGCGGCTGCCTCCTCGACAGGCGGAAGGGCTCGTTCCGGTCGAACCAGCGGCGACAGCTCCTCACGAACCCGCTCGCGCGAGACTCCGGCCGCCTCGGCGATCTGCGTCTCGCCCGGCAAAGCCTGAAGCACATCGGTCCGGACCGGGGCCGCGTTCTGGATCGACCGGATCGCCAGCTCGATCATCGGGATGGTCGCCGCCGTGAGCACTGAGGTCCCCAGCACGCAGGCCAGGCCCATCGAGATCGCCCGACGCTGCCGTTTCAGCCGATCCGTGATCCGTCGGTCCAGTTGCGGGGGCCAGGGCATCGGCCGCCTCAGAACTCGGCCTGGCCCGCCGCGCGGTGGAAGGGAATCACATCGCGGATGTTCTTCATCCCAGTCAGGTACATCATCAGCCGTTCGAATCCGAGTCCGAACCCGGCGTGGGGCGCCGAACCGAACCGCCGCAGGTCCAGGTACCACCAATAGGCCGCCTTCGGCAGACCCAGCTCATCGATCCGCGCCTCCAGCCGGCCGAGGTCGTCTTCCCGCTGGCTCCCGCCGATCAGCTCGCCGATGCGCGGCACCAGAACGTCCATCGCCCGCACCGTCTTCCCGTCGTCGTTCATCTTCATGTAGAAGGCCTTGATCTCCTTCGGGTAGTCGGTGAGGATGACGGGGCGGCCGACCTTCTTTTCGGTCAGCCAGCGCTCGTGCTCGCTCTGGAGATCGCTGCCCCACTCCACCGGATGTTCGAACGACTCGCCGCTATTCACCAAATGGTCAACCGCCTCGGTATAGGTCATGCGCTCGAAGGGGGAACTCACCACATGGTTGAGCGTTGCGAGAAGCTCCTTCTCGATCCGGGCGTTGAAGAACTCGATGTCGGCGGCGCAGGCCTCCAGAACGTCCCCCACCACTTCGCGGACGAACTCTTCGGCCAGGTTCATGTCGCCTTCCAGGTCGCAGAAGGCCATCTCCGGCTCGATCATCCAGAACTCGGCCAGGTGGCGGGCGGTGTTGCTGTTCTCGGCGCGGAACGTCGGGCCGAAGGTGTAGACATTGGTCAGGCCCAACGCCTGAGTCTCTACATTCAGCTGGCCGCTGACCGTCAGATAGGCAGGCTTGCCGAAGAAGTCATCCGCCGGATCGGTGGACCGCATCTTGAAGCCGGTCTCGCCATGCTCCAGCAGCGAGGTGACGGCGAACATCGCCCCCGCCCCTTCGCAGTCGCTGGCGGTGATGATCGGCGTGTGAATCCAGCTGAAGCCCCGCTCCTGGAAGAACTTGTGGACCGCCCAGCTCGCCCGGTTCCGGACTCGGCTGACCGCGCCGAAGGTGTTCCCGCGAACCCGAAGATGGGCGATCTCGCGCAGAAACTCCATCGTCGCCCCCTTCTTTTGCAGCGGGTAGGTCGTCGGGTCGGCCTCGCCAAAGACCGTCAAGTCATCGGCCTTCAGCTCCACCGACTGACCCGCGCCGGGCGAGGCGACCAGCTCGCCGCCGAACCTCACGCAGGCCCCGGTGCCGACCCGCTTCAGGTCCTCCTCCGGGAGCACCCCCGCCTCGACGACCACCTGCAGATCGGCAAAGCAGGAGCCGTCGTTGAGCTGAACAAAGGTGATCCCCTTGCTGTCCCGACGGGTCTTCACCCAGCCAAAAGCCTCCACCCGCACCCCGGGCGCAGAAGCCAAAAGCTCCCGAATCCCGCTCCGACGATAGTCCATCTTCGATGCGGGAGTGTACCGGGGGGCTCAGGTCAAGGTGGTCCGTGGCGATCCGTAGGCCACATAGGCGAAGCAGTCTCGCTGCACGGCCTCCAAGAGGCCGCCGACGGTCGGGATCTGATGGCCATCGGCGAAGGCCGTTAAATCCGCTTCCGTCAGCGCAAGCGCCCAGTCACGCAGCCTGGCGAGGGCTTCCCCCAGCGGCAGGCCGTCGCGCAGGATCTCCTGAAGCCGAACCTACAGCACGCAGGCAGCCTGGTCCACCACCGACCAGCGCGTCGCGAGGACTGCCTGGACACCGTGTCGCCGAAGCAGGTACTGGATCGAAACGTATCCGTCGGCCCCCAGGCCGGAGAGGGCCGTCATGCAGCAGTTCAGGGTCAGCAATCGCGTCCGGAAACCTGTGCCACGGGCCAGGTCCAAGAGCCTTCGGAGGGTGATGAACGGTCGCCCCTCGGCGGGATCATGGACCGCGAGGACGCTGCGGAATGGATCGCCGGGGTCGAAGGCGGCGTGGGTGCTGAGTCCCACCAGCCTGCGCCCTTCGGCGAGGGCCTCCGCGAAGCCTTCAGCTCGGGCGGCCCCGTTCAAGATCGGCTCGACCCCGTACATGCCGGCGATGCACCGGAGCTCCTCGGCGACCCAGGGCAGGTTCCTCTTCTCTGCTCCCGAGAACCGGACCGAAACGGCCGAGCGGTCTTCGGGGTCCGTCGGCTCTGCCGGATCGCTGGGCTCAGGTTCGGTCTCCGGGTCGGAAGGCAGGTCCCCATGGTCGGCAACTCCAAAAAAGATGGGGTCACCCGAGTGCCGAAGCTCTCCAAGCGCCCGACGGCTCTCCAAGACCGTGGTCAGGCTTTCGCCCGGCTGGACCTGGCCTGTCCGGAAGAGCCGACGGCCCTCCTCGTCCACCAGGTGGTCGAAGACGATGTCCAGCAAGGGATTGCCGACCGTCAGGATCACTCGTTGGGCGGCCGCAATCCGGGGACGAATCTCCTGGGGCACCAGAACCGAGCCGAGCCAGTCACCGTCTCGATTCCAGAGCCCGCGATGGACCGAATCGGGCAGGCGGAGCCGCCAGCCGTCCCGGGTCAGGCTTCCGTCCTCACTCCGGGCCGGGTGCAGCCCAATCGGCAGGCTCCTGGACTGCAGCTCGACCGCCTGGACCCCATTTCGATCGGCGGCGAGCACCACCGAAATCTCCTCGCCCACCAGATAGACGAGGTGCAGCCAGCCTTCCGGAACATCGCCGGGCTGGACCATGGCCAGGTCTCCGGCCACCCGTCCGATTTCAGCTTTGAGGGCTTCGCGGGCCCGCAGGACCTCGTCCCCGATCTCGGTTCGGCGGCGGAGCTCCTCTTCGGTCGGCCTGGTCCGGGCGTGCAAGGCCCGGCTCTCGGCCAGCTTCTCCTCCAGGGTCCGGCGGTGCGCGGTGATCCGGTTGGCGCCGCGGACCTCCATCATGCCGGCCCGGAAGGTGATCGATCGGGCCTGCTCCAGCAGCTGCCAGGCCGTCCCCGGTTCGGCCAGGGCATGCTCCAAGGCCTGCGCCTCAATGAGGGGGAGGATCATGGCACCGAGCCGGCTCCGCCGAACCTCGTCGGTCTCCATCAGGAGTTCCGTGCGGAGTCGAGCGGCCAGGTCATCAAGCCGCGGCTGCACCTGATCCCATCCATGAATCTGAGCGCAAACCGACAGGGCCACGGCCCGCCAGCGGAGGGCCTGCTCCGGAGTGGCCTGGACTCGATCTGCCTGCGTGACGGCACGGTCGAATCCGTCCAGGGCCTCGTCGAGCCGCCCAAGGTCCTTCAGGATATCGGCGCGGACGTAAGACGCGAGTGCAACCTTTATCAAGGAAGCTCGTGCTTCCTCAAGTTGCGCGGCGCAAAGCTCGATCTCACCAAGGGCCTCAAGGGGCCGTCCCAGGTTCCTGAGGATGTGGGCACGAGTAATGGTGGTAGTAGCAATTTCGACTAGGGGGGCCTGGGCTATTTCCTGCTGATTCGCGCAAAGTTGAATCGCCTTTAGTGCGTCTTCGAACTGACCCAGGCCCAAAAGAGTTTGCGCCCGTGTGCAAGTAGTACCAGCAACTTGAAGCAGGGGAGCTTGTCCCATTTCTTCCTGTGAGGCACAAGCCTCGATCACCGTGAGGGCTTCACGGAATCTGCCCAGACGATTGAGGATGTCTGCGAAGGTTGCTGTGCCGCGCGCAATCTCATCCAGAGGTGCTTTTGACTCAAAATTCAGAGCTATGCACTGGCTAATAGCTTCGAGTGCATCAGGGAAACGCCCCAGCTCTCGAAGGATGTGCGAGCGAGTATAGCAAGTCTGGGCAAGTTCGATTTTCGGAGCCGAAGCCTCTTGTCTCTGCGTTGTGCAAAGATCAATCGTCTCAAGGGCTTCGTCGTTGCGCCCCAGAGCCAATAGTATCTGAGCCCTGGTATAGTTCATTCCGGCTATATAAAGCGGGTGGCAATGGCATGTTCGCATTCGGCCTGCGCAGAGGTCGATCGTGGCCAGAGCCTCCTCGAACTGATCCAGGCGAAAGAATAGCTGGGCCCGAGTCAGGGAGACCAGTGCAAGCTCGAAAGATCCGACGGCCAGATCCTCTGCCAGCTTGACCATTTCAAGTGCTCTCGTCCAAGCACCTGCCTGCAGTGCCACGACCGCCGAGTATCCGGCGGCCTGGAAAGCCTCCTCCCGGTTCACAGCTCCTCCTCGATCCGGCTCTGCAACCTGACGACGACCCTCTTCAGCCTGTCCAGCTCGTTCACCACAGGCGCCAGATGGCTCGTGAGCAGGGCTGGGTCCAGTCCAGGGACCACGGTCTGGCTCCCGGTCTGCAGCGATTCTCGGGCGGCGACGAGCCCCTGCTTCAGGTTCTCCAGAGCCGAGATGCCGCCGTTCCGGGCGTTGGAGATCAGGACCTCGCCGGACAGCGAGGCCGCCTGGGAGAGGAGACTCAGCGCCCGGTCGAAGACCTCCATCTCGGCCGTGAACCAGGGTTTGACCCGGCCGCTTCCGTCGCGGGGCAGGGCGAGGTCCCGAATCAGGGTCTCCCGCACCTCCGCCGATGCGGCCAGAGCCTGTCCGACCGAGAGTCCGGAATCCACCGAACCCGTCAGAGCCTCCAGGATGGCGGACGACGGAGAGAATCCGGACCGGGCCGGTGCAGACGACCCCCGAACCTGAAGCTCGCGTGGGCGGGCCTCGGCCGCCTCTCCGAACTGGAGGAGCCGCCTTGCCTGCACCTCCCAGTCTTCGGGCAGGAGGGTCTGGGGGGCGGCCATTTCGTCCTGGACTTTGGCGAAGGCCGCCTCCAGCGCAGGGTCCAGCGGCAGATCCTTCAGGTCGGCCTCCGACATGCGGACCAGCCGCTCGTTCTCGTCGGGAGATGCTTCGAGGAAGGCCTCGTACTCCCGGCGGAACGGCTGGGGCATGACCCAGTCGAGCCAGTCCTTCCGGGCCTGATCGGTCCAGGTTCCGTCGCTGTGGCGGTAGGCCTGCCGCAGCAGCTTCTGCGCGACCTCGATCTCTTCGTGAGTCAGCTTGATCTCTTCGTTGTTCTGTTCGTTCATGGTGTGTTGCCCTCCTTGGTCAGTCCAGAGGGATGGTCAGCTCCCGGTACCCCGAGAGGGCGTGGTGGAAGTCGGTGGTGGTCGGCCGGGCAGGCTGCGGGGCCTGCGCCCGCATCATCACGACGGCGATCCTCGGGCAGACCCGCAGCATGCTGGTCTGAATGTGCTCGGGGAGCCGGCTGAAGCGAGGGTCGAGGTCGGTGATGTTCAGGTCGGCCAGGCTGATCAGCCCGGTCTGGAAGGCGTAGAGCTCGACCAGCCGCCGGATGGCGAGAAGGTCAGGCTGAGTGCTCATCGTCTCGGGGTTGCGGCGAAGCAGAGGATGCCTCTCCACCCGGTCCACCCGGATGGAGGGAGCGAGAAAGTCGAGGGCCGTGCTGAGCCAAAGGCTGTCCAGGCCGCGCTGAAGGGCGAGCCTGCGGAGGCTGAGGATCAGCTGCTCCAGGATTCGGGTTTGAAGGCTGACTGCATGGGGCATATCGTCGTCTCCAGAACAAGGAACGGGGCTGGTGCCAGAATCCGCCGACTTTTTTCAGAGGTGGCCCTGGCGTACGAGGTGGGCCTGGATGATCCGGCGGAGGGCGGCCAGCCGACGGCGAAAGGTGGTTTCGGACAGGCCGAGCAGGCGGGCGGCTTCTGACTGGTTGCAGTCGGCCTCCAAAAGGGCGGCGAGGGCCTGCCGATGCTCGTCCCTGAGGTTGGCGGGAATCACTTCTCCCTCCTCGACCTCGTTGAAGGGGATCTCGGCGCTCGGGTCATGCGGTTCGAATCCGTCCCCGACCAATCCCTCGAGGCTCGTTCCCAGAAGCCTGGTGGATCGACGTGTGGACCTGTCAGTCACAAGATTGCAGAGCGCTTGCTTTATGTAGGCGACGTTGGGCGAGCCATTGATGAACACCTTTTCCTCATGGGGAAGCAACCTCCGAAGAGCTTCCGCGCAGATGTCCTCTCGGTCCTCGGCGCTGGTCTGGAGCCCTTTGCCCACTCTTTGGATAACGGTCAGAAGTTCCCTTTGCCTGCGTTCAGTCATGCTCTCTCCCTATCCCTACGCCACCCAGGCCTTGACATTCTCTTCCAAACGCAGGTTCTGGAACGGAATGTTTGCCGGGGAGAACCGACGCCTTGCGCCGACCGAAACCAGGCGAAAGTGTCGTTCTCGTTCGAGGTTCAGCTGGGCCAGAAGCAGGGCGATCTCCAGGCTTTCTGCCTGTCCGGAAACGACCGCATCCATGAGGGCCTCGATTCCGTCGCCCTCCCACGATTCCGCCTGGCGAAGAGCTTCGGAAGCCTGCATGCCCCGGCCGGCAAGGGTCATGACCCGCATGAAGACGCCGACCCGCGGGTCGGGGGTCGGCTGCGGCTGGCTGGCGTGGTAGTCGATTGTCATCGGGGACTCCTCGAGGGTGGAGGATTCATCCTCCACAAACAGGAAACGGACCCTGGACGGCCGATCCGCCGAGTTTCTTTACTCCTCCTTCAGGTAGCGGCGGCCTTGGAGGGGGTTGGGGAGGTTGCCTTCGGCTCTGCCTTCCTGTGAGCCGTAGCCGAGATCCTTCATCAGCTTGGTCGGAGCGTTGCGGAGGTGCATCGGAATCTCCGTCGGACCGGTCTTCTGCACGTCCGCGATCGCATCGTTGATCGCGTGGGTCACGGCGCGGCTCTTGGGAGCGAGCGCCAGGCGGCAGACCCCTTGGGCCAGGTTCAGAGCGCACTCCGGATAGCCGATCCGCTCGACCGCCTGAAACACGGCGACCATCTCGCCCAGCAGCGAAGGCTCCTGCAGGCCGACGTCCTCCGAGGCGAAGATCACCATGCGGCGGGCGATGAACTTGGGGTCTTCGCCCGCTTCGATCATCCGGGCGAGGTAGTGGAGGGCGGCATCCACATCCGAGGCCCGCATCGACTTGATGAATGCGCTGATCGTGTTGTAGTGCTCCTCGCCGCCCTTGTCATAGCGAAACGCGCCCGAGGTCATCGCCCCTCGAACCTGCTCGGCGGTGAAGGAGGGGCCGAAGAGATCGACGGTCTCCTGGAGGCTGTTCAGGGCTCGGCGGGCGTCGCCTCCGCTCCAATCGGCCAGGAGCCGCCGGGCCTCTTCTTCCGGGGTCAGGTCGAGGCGGTGGCAGGCCAGCTCCAGAATCCGGTCCAGATCGTCGCTGCCAAGGGCTCGCAGCGTGACGACCCGGGCCCGGCTGAGGAGGGCGGGGATGACCTCGAAGCTGGGATTCTCGGTGGTGGCTCCGACAAGCACCAGCGTG
>JAKRSE010000280.1:0-634 GCA_022402505.1 Fimbriimonadaceae bacterium
CTGACCTCGCCGATCTGCCGCACGGAACCCGATCCAGTACACTGGCCCCCGAAATGTCGAAGCCGCTGAAGGTGCTCCTGGTCGGGAATCTGCCGGAGGACCGTCAGCACTCGATGCTCGGATTCGGCGCCGTCCTGGCCGAGCGGCTCCCGGAAGAGGGGCTCCAGGTCCGCCTGCTCCAGCCGGAGGCGCGGCTGAGCAGGTCGGTCCCGAAGACTTCCCGGCTCTCCAAATGGGTCGGCTACTTCGACAAGCTGGTCCTCTTTCGGAGAACCCTCATGAAGGAGGCGGCCTCGCACGACCTGGTGCATGTCCTGGACCAGGGAAACGGACTCTACGCCTCCTGGACGGCTTCCCGGTTCCGCACCCTCGTCACCTGCCACGACCTTCTGGCCTTCCTGGCCGCCCTGGGGCACATCCCCGGCTGGACCAAAGGCGCAACCGGGCGCAGGCAGCAGGACATGAATATGGCCGGCTTGAGGGCGGCCCACCATGTCGCGTGCGTCTCGGAGCAGACCCTGGACGACTGCCGGATTCACCTCGAGATTCCTGCCGACCGCCTCAGCCTGGTCTACAACGGCCCCTACCGCCCGCTGTTTCCCGCCGACGACCGGGTCTGGCGCGAGCTGTCGGG
>JAKRSE010000280.1:644-12737 GCA_022402505.1 Fimbriimonadaceae bacterium
GTGCTCTTCCGATCTGGGGAGGCAACCCGGCCTCGCCGCCCCCTACCTCTTCCTGCTGGGGAGCAACGCGGAATACAAGAATCGCGGCTACGGAATGAAGGTCTTTCGAGAGCTTAAGGCGAGCGGGGAGCTTCCCGATCTGCGGCTGGTCGTCGCCGGCCAGCCGATCCCGGAGGCCGTCCGCACTCTGGCCGGAGAGGCCGCTTCCGAAGTGGATGAAATCGTGGATCCCAGCAATGCCGAGGTCGCTGAACTCCACCGCCACGCGGCCGGACTCTTCTGGCCCAGCACGCACGAAGGATTCGGACTGCCAATCCTGGAGGCCCTCGCCTATGGGGCTCCGGTCTTCACGCTGGACCGGAGGCCGATGACCGAAGTGGCCGGACCGGCCGGCTTCACCTTCCACGATTCGGACCCGGCGGCTGCCGCCCGGGACATCATCCGAGCCTGGCCGGAACGTTCCAGCAGAATGATTCAGGCCCCCGACCAGGTCTCCCGCTTTTCAACGGAAGCGATGGTCGAGGGCTATCGGTCTCTCTACCGCCGACTGGCGTGACTCAGGCCTGGTCGTAGGCGCCGAGCGGTCGGAACCAGATGTTCCGGAACTCCACCAGGTCGCCGTGGTCCTGCAGCTTCAGCGGCAGCTCCGGCGCGTGATGGTGGTAGGAGGCGAGCTCGCGGTGCATCGTCGGCCCCTGCAGCTCCTTGGCGTGGTGGAGCAGGACGCCGTTCAGGATCACCGTGACCCGGGCCGGGGCGACCAGGGCCTCCTCGCTGAACTTCGGCCCTTCGAAGATGATGTCGTAGGTCGACCACTCGCCCGGCTTGCGGCAGGCGTTGGCCAGGGGCGGAAACTGACCGTAGATCGCCCCGGTCGTTCCGTCGGGATAGGTCGGGTTCTGGTAGCAGTCCAGCACCTGAATCTCATAGAGGCCCATCAGGAAGACGCCGCTGTTTCCTCGACCCTGTCCCTCGCCCTTCACGACGACCGGCGACTTGAACTCGAGGTGGAGGTGTCCGTCGCCCAGCGCCTGGGCCGTATGGTGGTCTCCGGTGCCGGGGACCACGGCCAGGGCTCCGTCCTTGATCTCCCACTGAGCCGCCTCGCCCCGACCGTTGCGCCAGCCATCCAGGCTCGAACCGTCGAAGAGGACGATGGCGTCGGAGGGAGGAGCGCCGTTCTCGCCGGGGGTGACGACCTTCGGCTGAGGCCGCTCGCCATCGTGAACGTGGTACTTGCTGCCCGGAATGATCGGAGTGTCCTGATAGCCAAGAGACATGCCTCCATTGTGCCCCTTGCTCTCATGCGCTGGGCCCTTTGCTCCGGTCGGAATGCGGACATCTTTCGACTCTTTCGTGGCAGACTCAAGGGCGATGCAGATCCGATTCGCCAAGACGCTCTGGGGCTGGGAGTCGCACCGGGTGGAAGTGTGCCGAGACTGGATCCTGGAGGACGGCTACGACGGCGTCGAAGCGCCGATGTGGACGCTGGGCCGGCCGGATTTCTGGCGGGCTGCCGGGCTCGCCGTGATCGTTCAGGCCTTTCCGATGTCGCCGGAAGAGGTGCAGACCGAGGTCGAGAAGGCCGCTGCCTACGAACCCGTCCTGATCAACCTCCACGTCGGCAAAGACTGGTGGCCGGAGGATCGGGCAGACGCCCTTCTCCAAACCGTGGCCGAGGCCGACTCGCCCGCTCCGATCTGCGTCGAGACCCATCGTGGACGGCTGTTCCACCACCCGGTCGACGCCATGAAGCTCCTGGCCCGGCATCCGGAAATCCGCCTGACCGCCGACCTGAGCCACTGGACCTGCGTCTGCGAATCGATGCTGGACGATCAGCCGGAGGCCGTCGCGGCTGCCGTCGCCCGAACCGCCTACCTCCATGCGCGGGTTGGGCACGAGGAGGGTCCCCAGGTGCCCGACCCCCGCGCGGCTGCCTGGGTCTCGCACACGGAACGGTTCGAGGCGATCTGGGACCGGATCATCGCCGCCGCGCGGGGCAGAGGGGAGTCGGAGTTCTGGGTGGACCCGGAATTCGGACCGCCGAACTACATGTGGACATCGCCCACATCAGGCGAACCTCTGGCCGATCAGCGAGAAGTCAGCCGCTGGATGAAGGACCGCCTCCGGACCCGCTGGACCTGATTTCCGTCAAACGCCCAGGATCCGGATCGCCGGTTCGATGGACGCGTTGAAGGAGGCCGCTCCATCCGGCGTGACCCGGTGCAGGTTCTCCAGCCGGACCCCGAAGCGGCCGGGAAGATAGATCCCAGGCTCGATGCTGAAGCAGTTCCCGGGGGCCATCGCCTCAATGTTGTCACTGACCACATGGGGCGGTTCGTGCCCTGTGCTCCCGATTCCATGGCCGGTTCGGTGGGTGAAAAAGGTGCCGTACCCCGCCGCCTCGATCACCGATCGTGCCGCCCGGTCAACGTCTTGGAACCTCACTCCGGGTCCGGCCAGGTTCGCCGCCGCCTGCTGAGCCTGGTGAACGACTTTGTAGACACTGTCCACTTCCGGATCTGTGACCGGACCGACGTGGACGACCCGAGTGATGTCGCTGTGGTAGCCCCCGACCGTGCAGCCGAAGTCCAGCAGCAGGACACCCGGTCCGATCTCATCCTCACCGGAGTGGTGGTGGGGCTCCGCTGATCCTGGTCCTGTGCCGACGATGTGGAACGTCGGAGTTCCGCCTCGGGCCTCCATCTCTTCCCACAGCATCTCGCCGACGGCCCGCTCGGTCAGGGCCCTTCCCGCACGAAACTCGCCGTCCAGCCGGGCCAAAACGGCCAGGTAGGCCTCGTCGGCGATCCGGCCCGCCTGAACCATCAGATCGATCTCCTTGGCATCCTTGATCCCCATCACCCGACTCCGGAGACCGAGCCCCCTCACGAGCCCGACCCCGGGGCAGGACTCCAGGAGATCGAACGCCATGACGCTCGGCGCGTCGTCATCCAGGGCGATGGAACCGCCCTCCAGGCCCCACTCATCGGTCAGGCGGCGGAGGGCCGGTCCAACTCCGATTCCGTCCTGCCAGAGGTCCAGATCGGAGACCCCCGCCCGCCGAGCCTGATCGCCGCTCAAGGCCGGACCGATGAATCGAACTGCGCCGGAGCGGTGAACCGCCAGCCCGAGGAAACGGCTCCCACCGGTTTCGGCCAGCCCATGGAGCCACCGGAGCGAAGGGGCCGACGCGGCGATGTAGGCGGAGACGTCGGCCTGAGCCATGGCCTCGACAAGGCGGGCCAGACGGTCGGATCGAAGCATGGCCCGAGTCTAGCCCGCCAGGTACACTCCCCGCCGATCTGCCCGATCGTCTAATGGTAGGACACCGGTTTTTGGTGCCGTTTGTCTAGGTTCGAATCCTAGTCGGGCAGCCAGCGCTGAAGGCAAACGTCACTCGTTCTTGATTTCTATGAGGTTCTCGATTGGCAGGGCGATGCTATTGAGGACGGGTGTATATATGTCTACATCCAACAGGTTTTCTGGCGTGGCGATGGAAACGATCAGCGTGTACCGAAGTTTTCGGTCAGACCTGCCCAAGTGGCTTCGCTGCCGCCACCAACCGATGGCCGGAAAGACTGCAAGCTTGCTCGACGCGGCCAAATCGGCCGCCGTGCCCTGCCAGATGTCACTATGTACCGAGCCCTTGGTCCTTTGTTTTTGACCAATCATCCACTTGTCGGAGGGACCTGAGGTTCTTGCCTTTTCGCCTTTCTCGCGCTCCTGTTTGTTGATCCGCTTCAGAAACTCTTCTTGAGTCTCGCCGGGTGAGTTGATCTCAAACCGAAGCCCAGCTGAGGCGTACCGGTACCTGTCCTTCCAGCCAATCTCCCCGGGGCCAGGTTCGATGAAGTAGGAAAGAGTGACCCGCATCGTGACCTGAGTCCCGCCGAGCTGTTCAAGCACATCCTGGGGCCATGGAAGCTCATACAAGTGCATCTCTCGGCTCTTCGTCTCGTCGAATGGTTGAATCTCGCGTTCAGCGACGAGGGTTACACGATTACTCAGGCATTGCGTAGCTCTGCCGAGGTCCGGGACTCCATACCCGCACGACCTCAACAGGTGTGCAATCGAACCCTTGTTCCCCTTGTTGCCCCCAAACTGCCTGCGCATAGCATCCGTCCATTCCGCGGAATGGATGATCAAGCCTCTCACGGTTTCAGGCCAAAGATCCGGGTAGGCCGACCAGATGGATGCGGCAAGGTTGCCGGCCAATGCCGTCGCGGCACTGGTTTCAGCAAACAGCCCGAAGAGACTTACATTCGGATCGCGCCCGGTAGACAGGAGGAGCAGGTCGTCAACAACGGTCGCACCCCCGACCGGCTTTCGGGCCACATTGCCTCCCTCCAAGACCACCTCAGGTTTGATCGGCCAATCGCCGTCAGGCCAGGTGCCTGAAGTCTTGCTGAATGGAGACAGGCCACCTGCCTCAGCCACAGGCGAATAACCATCCAGGCTTTCGCTGAAGATTCTCGTCTTCCAAGTGCAAGCTCCGACGGTGAGTGCATTCCAGGCTTGTGCTGGATCGTTGATCGAATTCGTTTTGTTGGAACCCGGATAAGTCGACCATTCCGCCGCGTCACTCACATTGCCGGCACTGACAATTATCAGTCTTCGCAAAGCACCGTCGTCAGCGACTCCCGCGGCCAACTGATCAATCTCTCCAGACCATGACGTTGGGCGGCCCTCGCGTCTTGTGGTCTCGGCAGTGACCGCGAGACAAAAAACTCGTCTTCGATTCGGCGCCGCAATTTCGGCAAGAGCAATTCCGCGAGCCGTGACTTCTCCCCAAAGCTGCTCAGGATTGACATCGGGAAGCATGGGAAGAATCTTCACTGACTGAAGGCGATGACTTACGATCAAGCCGCCCGAAGACGCCAAGACATCCTGGAGGTTTCCGTAGGCAGCCAGGCCAGACATGAGGGTGCCGTGTCGGTGACGATCATCGACTCCCCAAGCGGAGTCCACCGTCAGGGCATCATCGGCACCCATCACAGGCTGCAGAAGCGGGTGTCCAGCGGTGACCCCGGTATCCAGAATGCAGACCGAAACCTTGCCGGGGTCTTCGAAATCGGTTCGGGACATAAGCTCATCGACCCACTGAGCCTGGCCGGCATTGTCCAACTCTCTAAAGAACGTCGCCGGCTCTTGAGCCCGACGGAACTCGGCCAGAAGATCAGAGTGGTCAATCAGCCTGCTCAGATCATCTTGGTTCGCACGGACCAAGATGACGCAACGCTCCGGAAAGTACAACGGCCGACGAGCAGGATGTTCTTCGACGCTAAACTCCTGGAGCAGCTCCCTGAATCTCTCGACATCTTCCGGCTTGTCTGTCGAGAGCCAGACCTCAACCCACTTTGGCTGGAGTCCAGGCATCGACGACGGGTCGTCGGTCCAGAAGCCAGCAGTGAGGGCACACCGAATGTCATCAATCCGCGAAACAAGAGCCTGATTCTTAGGCTTGTCGAACCTGGTGTCCTCATTACGGTATTCCTCTAGCTTCTTCTGGAAGTACCCTGCACTCTTTGCGGGCACATAGACAGTTGCGAGAGCCCTAAAGGCTGTCGGAGACGCTTCAACTTTACGAACGTTCAGTAACTGAATGCCCTTCTTTCGGTTTTCGAGACTGCCAATGGGAAAGCCGTCATCAAAGCTTTCGAACTCAAGGTAGATTCCATCCCGGGCCGCAACCGCAATCGCACTCCGGTTATCGCCTTCCGTTCGAGCCGTTTCCAGCTTCTTGAGCAAGTGGTCCGCGTGGGCAACACGCTCGCGCTGTGGGGCCGGCGGCCTGGGTCCGCTCGGGAGGCTCGTGAAAGGCCGAACCCCCGGAGGAACCGGAAGGATGATCAGGGGTTTTTCTGGGTGCAAGACGGTGACTGCCCTCCATGCCCGTGTCTACGTTCTGCCAGTGGAAGACGCAAATCGACGGCCGATATCTTGGTCAGATCTTTGAGGACCGCCGCCTTCAAGGCATCACGGCAAGCCTCCACAACTTCAGCGCTGCTGAGGCCAGCGCTCTCCGCCAGCGCCGTCTTCCAACCGAAACGGCTGGATAAGTAGGTCCCCAATGTGTTTGCCATCAGCCGCTTCCGTTCGCCCTCGCCAGGGAGGCTATATGTCAGGATATCGTCGAAACGGCGAAACAGAGCCCGATCTAGGAGTTCTGGGCTGTTCGTCGAAGCCACAATGATGCTGTCTGAAGACTCTGCCTCGATAAACTGAAGGAGAGCCGTCAGGACGCGACGCATCTCGCCGACATCGTTTTCGCGTGTCCTCCCTCCTCCTAAAGCATCGAACTCATCAAACAGATACACGCCCTCGCGTTCGCGGATCAGTTCGAACATCTGGCGAAGACGTGCCCCCGTCTCTCCCATAAACTTCGTCATCAGGCGGTCGGCTTGGACCGTGAAGAGAGGAAGTCGCAACTCATGAGCCAAGACTCGTGCCGTCAGGGTCTTTCCAGTACCCGGAGGTCCCGTCAAAAGGAGCTTCCGACGGTGGCTTAGTGCATGCAGTCGTAGTTTCTCCCGCTGTCGGTACTCATGGATGACCCTGGAAATCCGTCCCATAAGGTCATCAGACAGAACCAAGGCAGAAAGCGGGACGCCGGGAAGGTCAGCCTGGACCAATGCATCGAGCTCGGTTGGGATTTCCTGAAGGGTTCTCCGCTTTCGATCCGACCGAGCTCGGTCCACAAGGTCCCGTATTTCATGGGCAAGAGGGCCGTGCCCCTGTCTTGCCTCGTGGGCGGCCACCTGCAGGGCAAGCGTCAGAAACCGCTCCGAGTCGTCACTGAAGTGCGACCGGATCAGCGCCTTGATCTGTTCTGCCGTTGCCATGCGCCCTCAAAGGATACGTTTAGGACGCATGACACAGCCCCATGGTACCGAGCAGCTTCCAGATTGCACGAACGGCGCAGTACATGAAATGTCTGATTGGTGCCCTACTCTCACTCGAAGCCCGGCAGAAACTCCCGTTCGGCTTCGAAGAGTTCCTTCGCCATCGCGCGGATTTCGGCGGGGCAGCAGACGGCGGCGGTCAGCGGGTCGAGCATCAGGGCCTGTTCCGCCATCTCCAGCGAGCGGTGGATGCAGGCGTCGGCCGCCAGGTCGTACATCCGCATCTCCCAGTCGCAGATCGCCGCCATCACCTTCGGCAGACGGCCGAAGCGGATCGGCTGAACCCCGTTGTGGTTGATCAAGCAGGCCACCTCGACCACTCCGTCCTGAGGCAGATTCTCGATGCAGCCCGAGTTCATCACGTTGCCGTGGATGTAGGCGGCGGCATGCTTTTCCATCGACTCGATGATCCAGGCGCCGTATTCGAAGGATCGGTTCAGGTCCGGCTCCTTCTCGCCGTTCATGATCGCCCGGCGGTTGTCGTCGCTCGCCTTCCGCCAGGTCGGCCAGTTGTTGGCGTAGAAGCTCTCCTCGCCCCGATAGCCGGTGTCGGTGTACTTGTCCAGCAGGTCCTTGCGCTTGCGATAGTAGGGCAGGTACTCGCTCAGATGGCCCGAGGACTCGGTGATGAACGCGCCGAAGTGGAGCATCATGTCGCTCCGCACGGGCTCGTTCTTCGCGAAATCGCTTTCCCGGTCGGCCGCCAGCGCCATCAGCTTCGGGTAGAGGCTCTGCCCATCCAGACCGTTGAACTCGGTGAACCAGGCGAGGTGGTTCACGCCGGCACACTTCCACTGCACCTGCTCGTAAGGGACCCCAGCGACGCCGGCCAGCATCTGGCTGGTGCCTTGGACGCTGTGGCAGAGACCGACCGTGGGAATCCGGCTGGCTCGTCCCGCCGCCAGACACATGATCGACATCGGGTTGGTGTAGTTGAGCACCAGGGCCTGCGGGCAGAGCTCTTCGCCGTCCTTCAGAATCTGCAGGTAGACCGGGACGGTCCGGAGCGCCTTCATCAGGCCGCCGGGGCCGATCGTGTCGCCGATGTTCTGGCTGACTCCGTACTTGAGCGGAATGTCGTTGTCCCACCGGACGCATTCCACGCCGCTGACTTCGATCGTGTTGACGATGTAGTCGGTCCCTGGGAGAAGCTCGCGGCGGTCCGTCGATGTGGTCACCGACCACTTGTCCGCTTCGCCAAGAGCCTCCAACGTCTTGACCATGAGTGCCCGGGAGAGTTCCAGCCGCTCGGCGTCGATGTCGATCAGCCGCAGCTCGCCGCCGAGGTTGTTCGGAATGAGGACGACATCCTTCAGGATCGAGTTGGTGAAGAAGCTCCCCGCACCGATCATGGTGACGTTGATGCGGCGACGCATCGTGCCCGGCAGGCCAAGCCGGGAGTCGGCCTTCGAGTGATCAAGGTGTGATTCGGTGACGGCCATGTCGGCCCGAGTATAGACCTGCTCTCCGAGGCAGTGCAGGGGTCTGACGAAAGTCCCGGACGGTTCCGATCAGGCTTCGATTCTGGTTTGGCAAAACATTTTGCTAAACCGCCTCCTGGTCAGAGTTCGATCGCCTCGCGGCTGGGGGCCGACCCCGGCACGGCAGGACCGTTCTCCCGTTGAGCAGCCGGCCGGCGACGCGGCGGGTAGGACCGTTCCTCCCGTCGAAGGTCAAGCTCCGGCGCGGCGGCCAATTCGATCAGCCAGCCGGGCCCGTCCCGCCTCACCGGGAAAGGCCGGTGGGTCGCCGGATCGAAAATCTTCGCGGCCGACTGCAAGGCCGTCTCCATACTGGACGCCCGACGCAGCCCCAGGAAGAGGCGGGCCAGGGCGAGGTTGCGGCGAGTCATCACGTCCAGCCGGACCATGTCCTGAGCCGACTGGAAGAATGCCTCGTGAAGAGCCTCGCCCTCATTCACGGTCTCCCCGGCCCCATCCAGCCGAGCCCGCACCTGGCCGAGATCGCCTTCCGCCTCCTTCAGCTCCCGCCACACTTTCAATGCCCCCGAAACGACCTGCGACGCCGTGCGACGAACACGGAAATCCCGGGTGACTCGGCCGCTTTCCGGCTTCGTCGGCTCCGCCGAATCCCGTGAAATGCGCCTCCCCGCCAACGGGTACAGGCACGAGGAATCCGGGCAGGCGAGCACCTGCGCCAGGCCGATCTGAGTCGAAGCCCGGAGGTAATCCTCGGCCCAGTTCGCCGGCCGCAGATCCTCGACCAGGCCGTCCAGCTCCTCATCCGGCAGATCATCCGGCCAGGAGGCCACCAGCCTCGCGCCTGCCCACGCGATGGAGGAGGTCAGCATCGGCCACGCCTGCCCGCTGGCATCGGCCCGGAGGCGATCTCGGATCCTCAGAAAGGCGAGGTAGTCTTCCCTTCCTCCGGCCGCATCTCCCGCCCGCAGACGCCGAACCGACCTCTGCAGAGCCTGACCGGCAATGGTCGCCATCCGAAACGCCGACCGGCCGGGCATCGGCTCGTCGGCGGCGTCGGAAAAATCGGTCGTCGTCGCCTCCTTGATCAAGCGATCGATCTCCAGGTCCCGTTTCTGCCAGTCTTCAGGCGTGTCAGGGCGTTGAGGGTCGGCAAACAGCCGGATCGGCTCATCGATCGCCGCGACCTCCTGCAGGACCATCCCCTCGGCCTCGGCCCTGCGCAGCGCCTCGGCGAGGGGGTCGCCGCCGCATCCGCAGAGGAGCAGCGCAGCCACCGCCCAAGCCCAAAGGGTCGGCTTCATGCCTCCATTCTGGCAACGACCTCCCCGGCGAGTCAACCCGAAGAGCGGCCGGCGAGATGTCGAAACTGGTCCGCGTGGTACCGGGTGTGCATGCCCAGCATGTGGACGGCATCGCTCAATGAGAACGGAAGAATCGAGAGCATCGGGTGCCGGCCCTGCACCCGGCTCACCGCCTTCAACTCAAGCCCGGCCATCGAATCGATCGCTGACGCAGTGATCCGCTCGAATTCCGTCCAGACCGCCTCCGCATCCGGCCGAGCCGGCGGATGGACGATTTTCGGCGCCGGCAGCCTGCTGCGGCTCCCGGCGACCTTCAGGAAGAACTTCATGCCCAGACCCCAGCTCACCGGGGCATCGCCGCCCGCCTGAGCTTGGGAGGCAAGTGAGACCACATGGCCGGAGTACGGTGCGTTCACCTGGTTCAAGTGGTCCAGGATCTGCGCCGGAGACCATTCGCCCGGCGCCCAGGGCCGATGCCGCCCCTCCTCATCGAGACCGGTGTAGATGGCGCGCATCTCGTCCAGATCCGCCTGAAGGGACTGCCGGGCCTGAACCACGAGGTCGCGATCGGTGGCGGGCCAGAGGTCGTAGGGCACGTCGGCGAGGATACCGGGTCACTTGGAGCCGACCCGGTGATCGCCGTGCCAGTCCGGCTCCGGCGGCCTCCGGCGGTACCGTTCGATCCGGCTCAGCATGACCAGGCTCGGCGGATCGTCCGGAATCTCGGCCAGGGTCTCGCGGAATCCGGTCTCGGCGGCGTCCCAGTTGCGAACCGCGTAATCCCGCCAGGCGGCCTCATACATCCGGAGTCCGGCCAGAACCCCGCCGGGGAGGCGGTCGCGCAGGCCGACCAGCTCCACGATCTCGACCGACTCCTCCTTTCCGACCGGGATCGCCCGGTCGACCATGCGGAAGGCGAACTCCGCCCCCGCGTCGTCCGCCGTCTCCCGTGAGACCAGGATCTCCGTGCCATAGGCCCGGTTGATTCCCTGAAGTCGGCTCGCCAGGTTCACCCGATCCCCGATCACGGTGTAGTTCATCCTCTCCCGGCTCCCGACGTTTCCGACCACCACGTCGCCGGTGGCGATTCCCCAGCTGACCCGAAGCAGAGGAATGTCGCGGGCCGCCCACTCGTGCGCCGTCTGGAAGAGTGCGTCCCGGCTCGCCAGGGCCGTCAGACAGGCCGCCCGAGCGTGGTCGTCTCGCTCATCCGGAGCTCCCCAGAAGCTCATCACATCGTCGCCGTTGAACTTGTCGACGGTGCCGCCGCTGCGAATCACCTCGCGGCTGAGGACCTCCAGATATTCGGCCAGGATGGTGCTCAAGACTTCGGGCGAAACTGTTTCGGAGAGGGCCGTGAACCCGATGAGATCGGCGAAGCTGATCGTCAGGCGACGCCGCTCGCCGCCCAGACTCGCCTCCTGACCGCTCTGGATCAGTCGGCGGGCATAGTCGGCCGGGACCAGTTTCTGAAGGGACCGCAGGCCCGTCTTCATCTGCTCGACGGCGGCTCCAAGCTCGCGTATCTCGGTGATTCCGCCGTCAGGGAGCTCCCGGGCATCCAGCTTCAGCTTGCGGATCTGCTCGGTCTCGTCGATCAGCGCCTGAATGGGCCGGGTCACCCGGTTCGCCAGGACGAAACTGCCGGCCACGGCGCCCAGCATCGCCGCCGCCGCAACCACCAAGAGGAAGAGCCCCTGCTGCTGAAGCCCGGCGGTGTAGTCGCTCTCCGGAATCGCGACGGTCACGATCCAGTTCGGCAGACCGCCGCCCTGCAGCCGCCGCATTCCGACCAGCCACCGCTCGCCGCGAATCTGGAGCGGGCTCCGCTGCATCTCGTCCCCTTCGGCGGGCAGATCGCCCATCCGGTCGACCAGCATGGTCAGGAGCGGGTCGTCCAGCTCGCTGAGGGTCGCAATGCGCTGAACGCCGTCTTGGCTGATCAGGAGGCGGGCGGGCTCCGGGTGGGCGATGAGGCGGTAGGAACCGGATCGGGTGGGCTCGGCCAGAAAGGCGAAGCCGTTGTCTCCGGCCCGGATCGTCTGCAGAAAACGGCTCAGCTCCGCCAGGGTGATGTCGATGGTCACCGCGCCGATCATGCCCGTGTCCAGCCGGATCGGCGCCACGCAGGAGATCCCGGGAGCGTCCAGACCCATCGGACTCCGGATGACGTAGGTGTCGCTCCACTCCGGTCTCTGGGCCAGGCGGACCTGGTCGTAGTAGGGCTCCCGACGAGGGTCGTAAGCCCAGGCTTCGCTTCCCGTCTCCACCAGCTCGTTGCCCAGGGGGTTGAAGTCTCGGCGCAGGAATCCGCCGCCGGGGCGGGGCCGGCTGATCTGCACCTGGACCGTCTGATCGTTCTGCCTCTGGGCACGAATCAAGGTTCCGTCCGAGTCCAGGATCATCCCGGCCGCGCTCAGGCCCGGGCTGGTCCGAAGCCGGGAT
>JAKRSE010000281.1 GCA_022402505.1 Fimbriimonadaceae bacterium
GAGAGGGCTGGGCCTGCCTCTTCGTGGACCTGCGCGGGCAGGGCTCCAGCGGGAAGGCTCCGGTGAGCTTCGGCGATCGGGAACGGCGGGACGCAGCCGTCGCCGCCCGGTGGGCCAGGAGTCAGGCACCGGACGTGCCCGTCGTCTTGGTCGGCAGCAGCATGGGAGCCGCCGCCGCCGTTCTGGCCGTCGCAGATGAGCCCGGCCTCGCCGACGGGCTGATCCTGGACGGCTGCTACCGAAACCTTCACGAGGCGAGCCGGGGATGGTGGATCATGCTGGCCGGGCCCTGGCTGGACGCGCTCCTGCGGCTCACGATGCCGATCGGTTCGCTGATCTCGGGACTCCGGCCGAGGCAGGTCTCGGTGGAAGACGCCCTGCCCAGGCTTGACGGCGTACCGATCCTGATGCTCAATGGAGATGCCGATCCGATCGTTCCCTGGGCGTCGGCCGAGGCGAACCTAAGGGCGGCGGGCGACCTGGCCGAACTCCACCGATTCGCGGGCTCCGGACACGGTCATGGCCGATTCCGCGAACCCGTTCGATTCCGAGCTCTCGTCTCGGACTGGCTGAAAAACCGCTTTGCCCCCCGCGACATTTCCGACCCGCGTCCGTAATAATGCTTGCGGTCGCAGCGTCGCGCCGATTCCCATGGAACCTTCAAGCGCAATGAATCCCGACGGCGGGATGGCGACCCACGCCCTGGTGGCCGTGCTGCAGCGGCTCCCCTCGCTCATCGGCTCTCGGCCCGAAGTGGCCGCCGAGCTTCTCGACTTCCTGAAGCGGCGCGACCCCGACCTGCACCGCCAGGCCGTGCTTCATGCCCTGCACTTGGGCGAAATCGCGACCGACGACGCCGCGTCTGCCCTTGGCCTGGACATCCCCGCCATGCGGTCCGCTCTGGCCGACCTGCGGTCTTCCGAGCCGCCGTCCACCGAGGGCGAAATCGCCGTGGACCCCCAGGGGATCGCCCGGATCCAGGGAACCATCGTGGCCGTCTGGGAGCTGGTCTGGCGGTTCCGGCAGTCGGGCACGGTCGAGGCCTTGACGGCCGCCTTCCCGGCCCTCACCGAAGCCCAGGTTCGAGCCGGGTTGGCCTACGCCGGCCTTCATCCCGAAGAGATCGCCCGCCAGATCCTCGCCTACGAGTCGCATCGCCGGCAGGTCGGTCTGGCCGTCGTCGAAATGCCGATTCCCGATCAAGGCTGAGCCCTGGCGGCGATCACTTCGCAGGCTCCGATTGGGGTCTACTTGCGCCATGCCGAAGCCGCCCCTGGACCGATACATCCGGTACGAGGAACTCACCGATCACCTGCAGGCCCTGGCCGCGGAACACCCCGGCCTGGTCCGATTGGAAGAGCTTGGCAGAAGCTGGGAAGGCCGGCCGATCTGGCTCGTCGTCCTCAACGACGAATCCACCGGGGCCGACACCGAGAAGCCCGCCTTCTGGGTGGACGGCAACATCCACGCCAGCGAGGTCAGCGCGTCCACGGCCTGCCTCGCCTTCCTGGACCTGATGCTTGGGCGCCATCGCGACGTGCTGAAGGATCGTGCCGTCTACGTCTGCCCCCGCCTGAACCCCGACGGCGCCGAGTGGGCGCTGGCCGACAAGCCGAAGATCGTCCGGAGCAGCACCAGGCCGCACCCCTTCGACGAGAACGACCCCGAGGGACTTGAGAGGGAGGACATCGACGGCGACGGCCGCATCCTCCAGATGCGCGTCCCCGACCCCAACGGCCCCTGGTGCGTCAGCGAAGAAGAGCCGCGCCTGCTCCGCCGCCGCCGCCCCGAGGATCGCGACAAGACCTTCTACCGGGTCCTCCCGGGAGGCCTGATCCACGGCTGGGACGGCATGACCCTGCGCGGCCGCCGGGTGAAGGAAGGGCTCGACCTGAACCGCCAGTATCCGAGCGGATGGCGGGGCGAACACGAGCAGAAGGGAGCCGGGCTCTTTCCCGCCGGCGAACCCGAGATCCGCGCCCAAGTCGACTTCATTACCCGCCACCCGAACATCTGCGGCGCGGTGACCTTCCACACCTATTCCGGCGTCCTGCTCCGGCCTCCGGGACGCGAACCGGAGGACAACCTTCCGCCCGAAGACGTCTGGATCTACCGCGAGATGGGCGCCAAGGGCACCGAGATGACCGGCTACCCGGCGATCTCGGTCTTCCACGACTTCAAGTACCACCCGAAGGAGGTCATCACCGGCGTCTTCGACGACTGGATGTACGAGCATCGCGGCGTCCACGCGTGGACGGTCGAAATCTGGTCGCCTCAGCGGCAGGCGGGGATCACCGAATACAAGTACATCGACTGGTTCCGGGATCATCCTTTCAGCGACGACCTGAAGATGCTCGCCTGGAGCGATTCCGCCCTGGGCGGTCGGGGGTATGTCGATTGGAAGCCCTTCGAGCATCCCCAGCTCGGCCCGGTGGAGATCGGCGGATGGGACGCCCTGCTCGCCTTCCGCAATCCCCCGCCGGAGTTTCTGCAGGCCGAAGTCACGCCCCTCGCCGAATGGACCGCATGGCTGGTGCTGACCGGGCCGCGCCTGGTTCAGCGGTCGCTGGAGGTTGCGGAGGTGGACGGGTTGCTGAAGGTCCGCTGGGCGGTGCAGAATTCCGGCTGGCTTCCGACCCAGGTGACCAAGCTGGCGGCGGATCGGAAGCTGTGTCGAGGCGTGGTCGCCGAGATTCTGGCCGAAGGGGAAGAGGCGGTCGACTCAGAGCCGGGCTCGTCTCGGCCGGCCTGGCTGGTCGCCGGGGATCGGAGGACGGTCGGCGGTCAGCTGAAGGGCTGGAGCGACACTCCCGCCGGAGCCATCGGCTATTCGATGGACGACACCTCGGATGTCCAGGTCTTCGAATGGATCCTGAAGCCCGGCCGCTACCGCCTCACCGCCCGCCACGAGCGTGCGGGGGTCGTGCGGGCGGAGATTGGGGGGTAGGCCGGGCTTGAGCCCAAGATGATCTGGCCATGAAGTGCATCCGGGGGATGGCTGGTGCTCAGAAATTTTCACGGTTTCTCTTGACATCCCCCCCCATGCAGTAGATTGGATTGCATGAAGGGCGTCTTCATTTCTGGGATGGTGCTGATGGCGGCAGTGTCATCCGCCCAAGCCAGCTGGGTGCTGCAGACCCGCACCACGACCCTGGGCCTGCCTGGTTACGATTCGGTGACTTTTCGGACTCAGGCCGGAGAGACATCCGCCACCTACACCCTGACCATGGACTTCTCAAGAACCGTGACCGGCGCAACGACGCAGGAGCCTGCGTGGCATGCGAATGTGTTCAAGCTGGGCGCAACGGAACTTCTCCCGTTCAAGACGTGGACTGTGACCCTTGCTCCGGACGACTATGCCCAGATGCGTCATGCCAAGCAGAGCATTTTTCACAACGACGTCTTTCAATGGATCGAGGCTCCCGCAGGCCCTCCGGGGCCGAATCCCGGCCCAGGCGAAGTGACCCCCGGACCCGGAGGAGGACCGCCTGCCACTCTCGCCAGCCGCACGATGACCGGCTGGAACCCGGTCGGAGGGTTCGAGGGGAGAGTCGTCAAGGACCCGACCGACTCGAGCACGCCATGGACGAGCCTATGAAGCGCATCACTATCCTCGGCCTGACTCTCGTGGCCTGCGCGGCCTCGTTCGGTGCGCCAGATTTTCGGACCGCCATTTTGGTCGGCGGTGCAGCGGTGATGGAGGTTCCTGCCGGTATGGTTTCGGCTCCCAGATTCACGGAAGAGTCCCTGAAGGCCAGGCTGTCGAATGGCAGCTATCGGTTCTTTGCCTCGGAAGAGCATGATTGTCTCGTCGCAGTGTCCACGGATGCGCCTGGTTTGGCTGAACCCCGGGCCCTCATTGATGGTCTCCGATATGCAGCTCAATCTGGAGGTTTTGCACCGCCGAATCTGATCCCACTTTCCATGGTTTCCACTTTGACGGACGAGAACAAGACGTGGGGAGATGGATGGTCGCGTCCGGTCCTGGTGGTCGAGAAGATCGCACGGGTCCCTGGGGTGCGCTGGGAGTTCGGTGTGCCCATCGGCCGTGGCCCCACAGGTCTCCGGGCTCTCGCCGCCACACAAGCTTTCGTGCCAGGCGTCCACTCTTCTCCGTCAAACCCCTTCCAGCCGGCGGAGAATCAGGTGACCATTCGGGCGCTCAATCACCGGCAGGCTACGCCTTTGCAACGGCGCTTCGCCTTGGAGTCTTACGAGAAGGCGGTAGAGGAGTTGGCCGAAGAGCGGGATCAGGCTTTGGCTGCGTATCTAAGAGCGGTCGACCCCAGTGGAGAACTTGCCCCAAGCATCCCGCCCTCCGGCAGTCTCCAGGATTTGCCCGCAGAGACCAGACGGCAGTTGGAGGACTACGTTCGGAGCGTTGCTAATGATCGACTCTTTTTCGATTCGCCGTCAGAGGCGGAACTCTATCTCCAGTCGATCCGCACTTACAGCATTCGATACAGCATCAGCTTTGTTGCCTTCAACAGCAAAGGCGAACCGTTCACCTACAGCGGCCTCATCCGATGGACCCCGTGATCCGGTCCTCCGAGCGGGTTCCGGCAGGAAGCCTTCTTCCTGCACGGTCGGCCGTCTCCCTGATCACGGCCAAAGGCGAAGGTTGATGGGTCCACACGGCCGGGAGTCGAAGCACGACACCTCGGATGTCCAGGTCTTCGAATGGATCCTGAAGCCCGGTCGCTACCGCCTCACCGCCCGCCACGAGCGCGCGGGGGTCGTGCGGGCGGAGCTTGGGGGGCGAGACATCAGTCGGAGGTGAGGGAGGTCAACGACTTCCAGAAGACCTGAAAGCTCCTTGACGTGCATCGACTCGGATCGAAGAACCTTCCGATCTGCCTGGAGCCCGTCACCTTCTGGTACTCCGGCACGATCCGCTTCAGAACTATGGACGGTTTGGAGAGCGCGTCTGGGTCTCGGTATTGTCTCTTGCCCACGAGTCTCGCGATCTCCTCCTTTCCCATTGCGTGGGCGACCGCTGTCAGGTCTCCGATGTGCCAGGCCTCCAGTTCGTCACAGACGATCCGAACTACGGCGTTCTTGCCTTCGGGAAGAATGCTCACGAGATCCTGTTTGACTGAGTGACAATCTCTGCCGTCCCGATCCTCCAGGATCAAGAAGGAGGTCCCCTCCGGAAACGACCGGAGCTTGCGCGGAGTGCTTTCGCGGAGAGACTTTCTGCCGTTGTGAGAGATGATCCTCGTCGGCAGGCCGGGCAAGTGCCTGGTCAGTACCGGCTCAAGAAAGGCTCTCATGGACTCCTCTTCCACCAGAATGACAAGATTGGTCATCAGGGGAGATCTCCGGCAAGCAGCATTTGGCGAAAGAGGGCGCCCATCTGGTCCCCCTCCTTCGTCAATCTTTGCAGTGTTTCAGAGTCTTTGGCACGGCGAACTTTGGCGAACCCATTCTCCTTTGAAAGCCAGAAAACCTCGTCGAGTTCTGCACCATTCAGAAAGTCCGGTGAGTGTGTGGAAACGAAGACCTGCCCGCCCCTCTTCGCGTATTCTCTAAATTCCTCGATCAAGGTTGACATCAACCCCGGATACAACTGGTTCTCAGGCTCCTCCACCGCCAGCAACGGATGCGGTTTTGGGTCGTGAAGCAGGACCAGGTAGGCGAACATCTTGATCGTGCCGTCCGACACATGCCTGGCGATGAAGGGATCCTTGAACGAACCGTCCGAGAACTTCAGTACGAGTCTCCCATCTTCCGTCAGGACCGCTTGCACATCTGACACTCCGGGGAGCTTTTCTCGCATTCGCTGAAGAATTTTTTCAAAGACCTTCTTGTTTCGTTCAAAGTAAGTCTTTGCGACCACCGCAACATTCTCTCCCCGGCGAGAGAGATGCTCTGCATAGCCTGCTTCGGCACTCGGGCGTGCATCTCCTATGTGAAAGTCGCTGATGTGCCAGCCATCGATCAACTCACGAAACTCGAGTGCGGCCGGGAACTTCTTCAATTGGCCCAGGCTTTTGATCGCGAGAGTGACAGGGTCCGCAAGCACGAAGTTCTCCCGACGCTCGTTTCCCGCGCTGTAGGCCTCAGCGGACTCGTCTGTGATCGCATCACCACTTCCATTCTTGAAGTCCAAGAACTTCCATGGTCGACCATGGGAACCGCGCTTGTAGGATAATCTTTCCTGGCTGATGACGGGGCCCTGCTCAGAGTCGGAAACTTCGAGCACATACGTCGTCAGGAGCCCTTGACTGGATCGGAACTTGATCTGGATGCTGATTGGTCCTCGTTCACCCCTAGACACCAGCTCTCTAAAGCCGCCTCGGCGCGAGACCGCAGCTGCGACATTGTCAGTGAGTGCCTCCTTCAAAAAGGAGAAAACATCGAACAGGGTTGATTTGCCGGTTCCGTTTTCACCGACTACTACGGTCAAGGCAGGCAGGTCGTTCAGGCTGACATCTTTCAGAACACGGTAGTTCTTGACCTCAATTCGCTCGATTCGGCCCTTCATATTACTCATTATTCCCTGATCTCATGCCCTGAGCCCGGCCAGCATCCGATCCCAGGCCTCTTCCGTCGCCGGACCGATCATGGCGAGATCGCTGGCGGGGGACCAGGCGAGGGCTCGGGCGGGGGATTCCTCGGCGAGCAGGGCCGCCCAGGAGGGATCGGTCCAGAGTCGGAAGCCGGAGGCGAGGCTGGGTGGGGCGGCCGCACGGAACTCCGCGAACTCGGCCTCCGAGGCCCCGACCAGCCCCTGAACCACCGGCGCGACCCCCTCTCCGACCGCCAGCTTCCGCCAGAGCTCCTGCTCCAGCACCGACTCCGCCCCCCGGCCGACCAGAACCAGGCCCGACTCCGGCATCCCTGCCAGCGGCAGAAGCCCCGCAGGTTCAAGAATCCTGGTTGAGTATCGGTCGCGCCAGAGCATCTGCCTGCCTTCCATCATGTCCAAGAATCGTTCCGGGCCTCAAGACTCCCAGCGGTTCCAGCCTCGCAGCAGCCGAGTGAACCCGGCGGCCGGGGGCCTCAGCCGACGGTCGATTTCGGCTCTCTGCCGCGAAGCCAATCCGTCTGCAGCACCGCCAGGCCGGGACCCGTCAGTTCCAGCACTCCGGGGCGTCGCCGGTCGTCGCGGGAGAAGCTCCGGCGCGTGGGCCGCTTGATCTGGCGGATCGAGAGGGAGGAAGAACAGGCTGCCAGCGCCTCGGAGGAGATCAGCCGAGTCTCGGCCAGGCCCAGCGGCTGGAGAACGAGCCCGCCCGCCCCGGCCAGGATCAGGGTCGAAGCGCCGACCTCGATCCACCGCCTGAAGATTCCTTCGCTGACCGGAGGAACAACCTCCTTCAGGCCGGCCTCGGCCGAAGCCGCCAGCAGCAGGTCTGGCTTCAGCCGGAGAGGTTCGCCGGACTCAACCGCAAGAACGGTCCCGCCGCCGAACCCGGCGGCCAGCAGAGTCGCCGGGCCGGACCGCGCCAGACTGCGGGCCAGCCTGACCCCGGTCGCCTCGGAAAGGAGATTCAGCCTGCTTTCGATCTCGGCCGTGGGGGTCCACTGCTTCACGGCTCCGTCCCGATGGAAGCACTCTTCGCCGGGCTCCAGTTGAATCTGCAGCCAGGGGCCTTGAATCTCAAAGGTCATGCCGAACCCGGGCCCCGATCCGGCCGCCCGATAAACTCAACTCTACCTTGCAGGCCGAATCCCGACTCCCCGGCGAGGGGCTCCGCCGACCCGAGCCGCCCGCCTGGCAGGTCCTCTGGGTTCTCGCCTGGCCCGCGGTTCTGCTGAACCTCCTGCAGACGGCAAACAGCCTCCTGGACGGCTTCTTCGTCGGCTCGCTCCAGCCGGAGGCCCTGACCGCCCTCGGCGGCGCCTCGCCGCTGATCTTCCTTTTCGGCTCGCTCACCTTCATGCTGGGGACGGCGGCCACGGCCCTGGTCAGCCGCTTCTTTGGCGCTCAGGATTTCAACCCGATGAAAGAGGCCGCCGAGCGGTCGCTCAGCCTGTCGCTCTACATCGGAGTCGGACTGACGCTGGCCGCCATGGCGACCGCATGGGGAGCCCCACGCCTGCTCCTCCCGCCCGAAGACGAGACCGCCATCCGCCTGATGTCCGGCTACCTGACGATCGTGGCGGCGTCGCTGCCTGCGCTCTGCCTGATTCAGACCCTGGCCGGAGCCCTGCGCGGAATCGGGGACACGCTGAGCCCCATGATCCTGAGCGGGGCCCAGATCCTGCTCCACATGATCCTCAATTGGATCTTCATCTTTCCCGATCACCGGCTGGGGCCGATCACCCTGCCCGGCCTCAACATGGGGCTCAACGGGGCCGCCCTCGCCCTCACCCTCTCCGCGTGGGTGGCGGCGCTGGCCTACGCCGGATTCGCGGCTCGATCTCGCCTGGGAGCCCGTCTCGGCGTTCGCTGGCCCGGCATCGAATGGGCTCGCCGCATCCTGCGGATCGCCGTTCCGTCGGGCGTGCTGAGCATCGTCCGGGTCACCAGCCTGCTCGCCTTCACCTTCATCCTCGCCCGCGTGCCGGACGGATCGGCGGCCGTGGCGGCGATGAGGCTTGGGTTCAGCATCGAAGCCCTCTGCTACATGCCGGCCTTCGGACTCTCGATGGCGGCGGCGGCCCTGGTCGGCCAGAGCCTGGGGATGCAGGACCCGGATCGCGGCAGCCGCCTGGGATGGCTGGCCGGCCACCACGCCGCTGTCGTCAGCACCGTCGTCGCCGTGGCCCTGATGATCTTCGCCGTCCCGATCGCGACCGCCATGGTCCCCAGCCAACCCGACGTGGCCCGGGTCGCCGCCCACTACATGTGGTTCGTTCTCGCCACCGAGACCTTTTTCGCCTACGCCATGGTGATGCAGGGGGCCATGCAGGGAGCCGGCGACACGGTGACTCCGCTCTGGATCACCCTCGGCTCCATGTGGCTGGCCCGTGTGCCGATGGCGGCGGTCTTCGCCCTGACCACCCTGGAGATCGGCCCGATCTCGATCCCAGGATTCGGGATGGGGGCGGATGGCTGCTGGCTCGCCCTGAGCGTCACCCAGGTCATCTCCGGAGTCTGGGCGATGTGGGCCTTCAAGGCCGGCCGCTGGCGAACGGTCAAGGTCTGAGGACCGCTCGGCAGCCGAGTGAACGCGTGAGCCGCAGGCGAACCCGTGAACCCGGCGGTCAGGCACGCACCGACTGCTGAATCTCACGCGCCCGAGCGATGGCCGAGGCGAGGTCCGGCTGGATGTTCTCCTCGCCCAGATGCGCGGCCAGGTCGGCCCGATGCAGCAGCGCGCCCGGCTGATCTCGCAGACCGCAGACCACCAGGGTCCGACCCGCCGCCCGCAGCCGCTTCGCCAGGTCCTCGAGGGCATGGACGCCCGTCGCATCGATCACCGACGTGTTCCTCAGCCTCAGGAGGACGATCGGCGGCAGGCTCGGCAGATCGTCCAGGATCACCGAGAGCTTGTCGGTGGAGCCGAAGAGGAAGGGGCCGTGGATCCGGTAGGCTGCCACACCTTCGGGAAGCGGATTCTCCTGCAGGCTGTGCCGGCGGCCGTCCTCCACATACCCCTCGGTCACCCGCTCCACGGTCGTCGTCTCCGTGACCCGGCGGATGTAGGTCAGGGCAGCCAGGATCATCCCCGCCTGCACCGCGACCGTCAGATCGGCGAAGACGGTCAGCAGGAACGTCAGCGCCCACACCAGCCGCTCGGACCAGCCCAGCTTCAAAATCTGCGGGATTTCCTTCCATTCGCCCATCGTGTAGGCGACGACGAAGAGGGTCGCCGCCAGCACCGCCAGCGGGATGTGCCGAGCGGCGGGCGCGGCGAAGACGAGGATCGCCAGCAGGGTGAGGCCGTGGATCATCCCGGCCATCGGAGTCTGGGCGCCGGACCGGATGTTCGTCGCGGTTCGAGCGATCGCTCCCGTCGCCGGCAGACCGCCGAAGAGGGGCGAGACGATGTTCGCCACTCCCTGCGCCGCCAGCTCCACGTTCGGGTTGTGGCGGTCTCCGGTCATCCGGTCGGCCACCACCGCCGAGAGGAGCGATTCGATGGCCCCCAGCATCGCCACCGTCACCGCCGGAGCCAGCAGCACCGAGATCAGCTCCGGCCGAAATTGGGGAATCTGGAGGCTTGGAAGCCCCGAAGGGATCCCCCCGAACCGCGTTCCGATCGTCTCCACCTGGAGGTTCATGAGCAGAGCGGCTCCGGTGCCGAGGAGCAGGGCGAGAATCGTGCCCGGAACCCTGATCGGACGGATCAGAAGGGCGATGAGAAGGGTGAGGCAGGCGAGGCCGAGCAGGGTCGGGGCCGCCTGCCAGGTGCCGGCGGCGTCCAACAGGACCGTCATCCGCGGCAGGAACTCGCCCGGAACCTTCTCGACCTGGAGCCCGAAAAAGTCTCGAATCTGGGTGCTCGCGATGAGCACCGCAATCCCGTTCGTGAAGCCGACCACCACCGGGCGAGGGATGTATTTGACCGCCGAACCCAATCCGGTGACCCCGAGGAGCACCAGCATTGCGCCGGCCATCAAGGTGCACATGAAGAGGCCGTCGATGCCGTGCTTCTGCACGATCCCGGCGACGACGACGACGAAGGCTCCCGTCGGACCGCCGATCTGGGTCATCGAGCCGCCCAGGGCCGAGATCAGAAAGCCCGCGATGGCGGCGCAATAGATGCCCGATTCCGGCGGAACTCCGCTGGAGATGGCGAAGGCCATCGCCAGGGGCAGGGCGACCAGACCGACCGTGATCCCGGCGATCAGGTCCCGCCCGAACTTCTCCCACGAATAGCTCCGCAGGGCCGTGACCGAGCGGGGCACCAGATCAGGCAAATCCCGCCCGCCCGGAGTCCATAACGTTAATTATGGTCGGGAGGGTGCCTCAGCCGCAGGCGAGCCGGCGACCTTCAGCAGAGGGATGGCCTCCCAGGCCTTGCGGGCGTCGGATGCGCCTGGGACCCGGTAGGCTTTCCCCTCAAACCGCACAAGGTCGCCGGATTTCGAAGTCTCCATCGGTGTGCGGCGAGGTTCGCCCTCTTCTCGCTGGAACCAGACCGGCGTCATCACCCAGTCGCGCTCGCCTAAGGCCGAGGCTTCCACAAGCGGCGGCCAGATCGTCGGTTGCATCGCGTCCGGTGAAAGGGCGGTCAGCCTTCCTCCGGGTTCGCTTCCCCGGCCGATCCGGTACGCGCGGCCATCGACGCCAGGTCGGGTCTCGACGACGGCCGTTCCGCGGCTCGGGTCCAGGGCAGCGATCGTCTCGTCTCGCTCATAAGTTGGCGGACGGCCCTCACCCAGGACCTCTGCATGGCAGACCAACTGGAGTCGTCCGCCGAGAACCGGATTCCAGCGCTCGTCGAGGGGGGGTACGGGGAGGGAATCCAACTGCCCGTCGCGCCAGAAGCAGGCAGATTCGACGGAGAGAATCGACCCTGGGTGTCGGGAAATGGCGAGTCGCAGAGACGCTGCCTCCCACTGCGAGAGATTCCAGCCACGGGCAAGCTTCGGCAGAGCCCATTCTGGCTTCTCGGCCAATTCCAGGGCGTTGAGGGGGCTGTTGAAACCGTTCTTGATCCACGGTGCCGATCTCTCGGAGACGGGCGGCGGGACCAGGAGACCCGCAGGCCGACAGCCGGCGGTCCATATGAAAATCAGGCCTGTTCCTTGACTTGGAATCCCGGCGAAAGTTCGGGTGAAGGAGAAGACGTAGCTCGGAGGATTTGGACCCGGCCTCTGCAAATAGGTGCTGATCTCGAATGCCCAGGCAGAGGCATGGGGATAGGCGGCTTGGATGAGCCGGATCGCTGTCTCCCTTGCTTCGCCCAAAGTGCAGATCTGCTCGGAGTCGGAGGCGGGAATCTGAAGGCGGATTAGGGAGTTGTAGCCTGGACCGAGCGATTGCACTCGAAAGGCGGCGGACGCGCGTCGGGGACCCTGCCCCAGATGAGAGTCGAGGATGCGGGTCGCAACGACTTCCGGGCTGATCGGGTGGCCCGGAGAGCCGAGGGTCGCGAGGGCGGCGAGGAGGACGGAGTTCATCTGATTGCGCGTTTGTCTGAGGATGCTCTGCGGGCCAAAGCCGGTTGATGGCTGGGAAAAAGACCCGTTGCCTTGCGACGGTCGCAGCCCCGGTTGGCGAGCCGCGAATCGGCGGCCTCGGCCGCCATCAGCCCATCGACTGGTCCACGTTTCTTCCGCAGCCCACGGCGGCCATCGCGAGCCATCGTGCGGCGCGCGAGAGTCGGGAAACAGAACCCTCAGCGAAATCCTACATGACTGGATGCCTTCAGTCTTGAGCAGGCAAGAAAAAGATAATGGTGCCTTAAC
>JAKRSE010000282.1 GCA_022402505.1 Fimbriimonadaceae bacterium
CGCTGTAAAGCCGGTTCTTCGCCCCCACTCGGGCCGGCACCACCAGGCCGAGCCGTTCGTATTGCCGCAGGGTCTGAGGATGGACTCCGCAGAGCTCGCTGGCGACCCCGATCATGTAGAGCGGCCGGTTGGTGGACTTCATCGGGCCGCCCCCTCGGCGTCGCGGAGCTGCTCAAACAGCCGCCTCTGGTCGGGGGACAGATTGCGGGGGATCACGATCTTGACCTTGACATAGAGGTCTCCTCGCCCTCCCTGTCGGTTCGGCAGGCCCTTGCCCTTCAGCCGAAACCGCGAGCCTCCCTGGGTGCCCTCGGGGACGCGGATCGTGCCGTGGCCGGTCAGGGTCGGCACGCGCACCTCGCCGCCGAGGACCGCCGTCCACAGCGGGATCTCCGTCTCGGTCTCCAGATCGTCGCCCTGTCGGCTGAAGACCGGGTCCTTCAGCGTGGTCACCTGCAGGTAAAGGTCGCCGGACCGGCCGTTGCTCCCCTTGACGCCCTGCCCGGGAACCCTGAGCTTCTGCCCTTCGGCCGTTCCCGGCGGGATGTTGATCGTCACGCGGCGGACGTGAGGCGTCAGGCCTCGGCCCCGGCACTGCGGGCAGGCCTCCGGCCGGCCGTTCAGCAGCTGAACCTGGCCCGTTCCCTGGCACTGCTCGCAGGCGTCTTCGATCTGGAAGGTCAGGGTCCGCTTGCCGCCCTGATCGACCTCCTGGAGGCTGACCTCCAGCGGCCGGACGACATCTTCCGGAGGCACGGAATTCGTGGAAAATCCGCCGAAGCGGCCGTTGAAGCCGGCGAAGATCTGCTCGAAAAGGTCGCCGAACCCCCCTTCCACCTGCTGGCCCTGAGCCTGAGAGTTCGGGTTGTTCCAGACGAAGCCGCCGTCCTCCCAGCCGCTCCCGAACCGGTCGTACTTCTTCCGTCGGTCCGCATCGCTCAGCACATGGTAGGCCTCGCTGATCTCCTTGAACTTGGATTCAGCCTCCGGATCGTTCGGGTTCACGTCTGGATGCCACTTGCGGGCCAGGCGGCGATAGGCCGACTTGATCTCCTTCTCATCGGCCCCCTTTTCGAGCCCAAGAATCCGATAATAGTCCTTTGCCATCTCAGTGAGGGCTTCAAGCGTTTGAGCCCAACTCACTCAATAGACGGAACGAAGGGCGGGCGGGTTTCGGGTCCCGGCCTTCTTCGCCGAACCCGGCAATCCTGCCGTTTTCACTCATGGGCCGATCCGCCGATTCTTACCACTGTGGAGCTGGAGCGGCTGGAAATCCGCATTGCGCGGAGCGAGAATCTGCCTGTCCTTCCCCAGGCGGTGAGCAACGTGCTCCGGCTGGCGGATCGACCGGAGACCAGCCCTCGTCAGATCGCCTCGTGCATCGAGCGCGACCCGGCCATCACCGCCAAGGTGCTGAAGGCGGCCAACTCGGCCTACTTCGGGTTCACCAACGTTCAGTCCGTCAGCCGCGCCATCAGCTGCCTCGGAATGAATTCCATCCGATCGCTGGTCATCAGCGTGGCGCTCCAGAACATGCTGGGAGGACGGAGCGCCAGTCAGAGCTTCAACAAGCTGGAGTACTGGCAGCACAGCTTCGCCTCCGGGGTGGCGGGACGGGTCCTCGCCTCCATGCGGCTTCCGTCCAAGTCCGACGAACTCTTCAGCGCGGCGATGATGCACGACATCGGGATCATCGCGATGGAGCGATTCATGCCGTTCGAATTCGACGACTGCGTCCGGCAGGCCCAGAAGCTGAACGTCTGCTTCCACGACATCTGCCGGAAGCAGCAGGGGTTCGATGCGGCCGAGGTGGGCGCGCTGCTGGCCGACAAGTGGGAGCTTCCGCCCATGCTGAAATCCGCGATCAAGAACCTGCGTCGCCCGGAAGCGGACGGCGAGTGGTTCGAAACCACCTGCATCGTGGCGATGGCCGACTGCCTGGCGAACGAAGCCGGGTTCGCGGCCGGGCTCCCGACCGGCGACATCGTCCGGCCTCAGGCGGCCGTCGAATACCTGAACCTTCCGGATCAGCAGTTCGATGTGATCAAGCAGGTGCTGGTCACGGAAGTCGAACGGGCCCACGTCGAACTCAAGACCGGCCGCGCGGCCTAGCCCGGGTTCCAGGCAGGGAAGCCTGCTTCTCCTCCCGGCGAGGGCAGAACATCGGGTGCCCCGACCTGACGACCGCCTCGATTCCCCAAACGGCTGCCGCAGCCTACCGACGGCCGCAGGTCGGGATGCAGGGGCTTGGCCTTCGGAATCCGTAGAGAGAAGCATGGACTGAGCCTTGCCTTCCGCCGCAAGCAGGGCCCGGCAGGGCATCCATGTCGTGAGAGCCGAGGAGCCAGGGAGCGGCGAACCCGCCTTACTCAAGAACCCGAGACGTGGAGCAGGCCGGGCTGCCGTCCTTCATCGTGCCGGCGATCCGGACGACGGGGCCGGCGACCTGGTCCTGGTAAAGCTTGATCCGACGGAAACCCCGCCCCGCCTGATTCACCCAGACGAAGTAGAGGAACCGCCGGCCATCCGAGTTCCGGCCGACCATCGACCCGCTCCAACGGCCTTCGCGCAATGGAACGTCGATGGTCCAGCGGAATCCCTCGCCTTCGGTCCACTCAGGCGGCCGGACCCGGCTCTGCCAGACGACTCGAATCCGGCCTTCGAGCCCGAACTCGGCAGGCGGAGAGACGATCTCCACCGTGACCCGCTGGATTCCCGTGTCCATGATTCTCCCTGCCGGCAACCGAGTGAACGCGTGAGCCGATCAGGCGAACCCGTGAACCCGGCGGTTCAGACGCACCTCAGCGCAGCGTCCAGGTCTGCGATCAGGTCGTCTGCCGACTCGATTCCGATGGAGAGCCGCACGAAGTTGTCGGTGATCCCGATCCGCTCGCGAGTCTCCTTGGGCATCTCGAAATGGGTCATCGTGGCCGGTTGCTCGATCAGGCTCTCGACTCCGCCGAGGGAGACCGCCAGAGTGAAGAGCTTGGTTCCGCAGAGCACCTTCTTGGCCTCTTCCAGCCCGCCGCGAACCCGCATCGACACCATGCCGCCGAATCCGGACATCTGACGCTTGGCAAGCTCATGGTCCGGGTGCGATTCCAGGCCGGGGTGGATCACCTGCTCGACGTTCGGATGGGACTCCAAGAATCGCGCGACGGCCAGGGAGTTGACCTCGTGGGCCCGCATTCGCAGGGCATAGGTCTTGAGCCCGCGGATCGCCAGCCAGCAGTCGAACGGGCTGCAGGTCGGGCCGAGGGCGTTCTGCAGATGCTTCAGCCGGCCGTAGAGATCCTCATCATTCAGCATCAGGCAGCCCAGGGTCACGTCGCTGTGCCCGTTGATGTATTTGGTGCCGGAGTGCATGATGATGTCCACTCCCAGCGGAAGGGCCTGCTGGTTCCAGCTCCCGGCGAAGGTGTTGTCCAGGCAGGTGAGGATTCCGTGCTCCTTCGCGATCCCGGTCAGCTGCCGGATGTCCACCAGGGACATGAGGGGGTTCGTCGGGGTCTCGAACCAGATGAGCTTGGTGTTCGGCCGGATCGCCGCCCGAACGGCCTCGGCGTTCCGCAGATCGGCAAAGCTGCACTCCAGCCCGCGCGCCGAAGCGACATCCATCAGGTAGCGGTAGGTTCCGCCGTAGGCGTCCTCGCTGGTCAGGATGTGGTCCCCCGGCCGGAAGAGCGACAGAACGCAGTCCTCGGCCGCCATTCCGCTGGCATAGGCGAGGGCGAACCGCGAGCCTTCCAGAGCCGCGAGCATCTCCTGCAAGACGGTCCGGGTGGGGTTGTCCGTCCGGGTGTAGTCGTACAGCCCGAACTCGCCCGGAGCCGTCTGGGCGAAGGTCGAAGTCTGGTAGATCGGCACGGTGACGCTGCCGTGCAGGGGGTCCGGCCGAGAGCCCAGAGCCACGACCTTCGTTTCAAGAGACCATTCGTTCATCAGAAGAAATCCATGCAGGTCACCGGGATCGCTCCCAGCAGCCGCAAAGCATTGCGATAAGAACCTTCATCTTGCACCGAGAGGCGGCCTTCCTGCCGCAGATCGGACAGGGAAGGGGACCCCATGTAGGCCGTTGAGAAGGAGCGGATGTCCAGCTCCAGACCGGCCCGGTCGGCCGGGCGGACCTCCAGCCGTCCGCCTTCCCATTCCACCAGCCAGGGACCCTCATTCTCCGGCAGCAGTTCGTCGCGGACCCGCAGACTGAACCGCCCCGAGCCATCGGGCGCAGGAAGCGACCGGAGCAGGCCCGGAACATCGAGGGCGCGGCACATCAGAGCGTTTGCCATTTTCGCTTCGATTCCGGCCTCCCACCGACCGGCGAAGCTGGGAAGGGAAGGCGGCTCGTTCCACTCGATCTCGTTCTGATTGCTGCAGAGGCCCTGGAGCACGGACCAAACGCCGTCTCGGCCGGCCGGGGTGGACCAGGCCATGTCGTGAACCTTGATCCCCTGCCAGAACCCCTTGTTCTCGACCAGGACATAACCTTCAGCCGGCTCGCCCACGAAGACGAGAAGCCGCGGATCGCCCTGGAGCCGACGCCAGTGCCAGGCCGAGCGGAGGTGGTTGCCGGACCATCGCCGGGCAAAGGCTTCGTAGACTCCAGCCGCTTCGGCGAGCTGATCCGCTCCGACCGTGCGAACGGGGAGATCTGAGCGGGTGAAGGGGGCCCGTTCCACCGGCGCCTTCAGCTGCCACCGCCAGCCGCAGCTCTCGTAGCCGAAGCGGCGATAGAAGCGGTCGCGATAGGGATAGAGCGAGGCCAGCTGGAGGCCCTGATCCTTCATGAACCGCAGGCCCTGGGTCATGAGTTCGGAGGCGGCTCCGGTCCTCCGATGGGCCGGGTCGGTTCCGACGGCCGCGATGCCCCCCGTCGGAATGTCCAGCCCGCCCCGCATCACCGTGAAGCGCAGGGCACGGCAGACGGCCGCCGCCTGGCCCGAGTCGGTCTCCGAGATCAGGCTCCAGCTCTCGAGACCCTCGGACCCCAGCGTGCGGTTCCGATCTTCTTCCGAAGCGGGGCGGCCCGAATAGACCAGGGACAGGACGTGCCAGAACTCGGCCGCCCGAGAATCATCCGCGACGACCAGGCGACATCCCATCCCCCGATTCTGACCCGATCCGACCGATCAGGGCAACGGCAGCCGGGTGGTGGACTTGCGATGGCCCATCACAAAGCAGCTCTGGATCCGTCCGACCCCCGGTGCCAGGCTCAGGCGGCTGCGGACGAACTCCTCGTAGTCGGCCATGTCCTTGGCGACCACCTTCAGCATGAAGTCGTAATCCCCGCTGACGTGGAGGCATTCCAGGACCTCGTCATAGCCGGAAACAACCGTGGCGAACTCGTCGATCGGCTGACCTTGATGCAGGGAGAGGCTGACGTTCACCATGACCGTCAGGCCGTAGCCCAGCGCCTCCCGATTCAGCCGGGCGTAGTAGCCGTCGATCAGCTTCTGCCCCTCCAGCTTGCGGACCCGCTGCAGAACCGAGGGCGGAGAGAGGCCCACGCGACGCGCCAGCTCGGCGTTCGTGATCCGACCGTCCTCCTGCAACAGTTCCAGGAGACGGCGGTCGATTTCGTCCATTCTCAAGACCATTGCCCCTGAAGATACTCCCCTTTTCCCGCCCGGGGGCATCGAAGTGACACCAGACGGGCCGTTTTTCGGTCGAATATGTGCCGGTATCCCATGTCAGACGACGTGGAACCAAGATTTTACGTCGTCTTTCAGCCACCGCAACAGCAGCGGCAGGCTCAACGGAGCCAGCAGGCAGGTCGCCGCACTCCCGCCGAGGATCGTCACGATCCCCGACCAGACGGGCTTGGAACGCTGCATCCGGATCGGCAGCAGAAGCATGACCCCGAAGGTCAGAAGGGTGACGATGAGGAATCCCCCCACCACCTTGTAGAAGGAGTCGAGGCTCGCCAGATTCACCCCCTCTGGCGGGAACTCGTGCACCAGCCGCCGATGCATCCCCAGCACCGCCGGCACCGCCGCCGCCGCCGCCAGATGGAGGACAAAGAGGACGACCAGGTACCCCTGGACGACCCCCACCACCCGCGGCCGCCCGGCCTCCTGCATGGGTCCGATGCTACCTGCGCCCAGACCCGTCCCACCCTCTTGGGGAGGCCGGGTATATTGAGGTTCCTCTGCTCCCGTCGTCTAGCGGTTCAGGACATCGCCCTCTCACGGCGAAGATCGCGGGTTCGAATCCCGTCGGGAGTACCAGTGAGCTTTACGCCTGTTTGATCAGGACGGGTTGTTGCTTCGGCAAACTCGGTGGGGTCTTCTGAAAGCCTGAGCCTCAAGGATAGCGGGGTCTTCCTTCTTTGCGGCCTCGGGAAGATCGACCTGCCGTTGCGCGTCAGCTTGAGCGAGGAGTTTGGGTTTTATTGCGCGTCCGCGTGAAGTGGAGCTCAACACAGGGCTTCTCCTTGAAGACTGCCTCATGCGAACCTGTATGTCGGAATCCGGCCCTCATGAGGACCGCAACAGATGCCTTGTTCAGCTCGTCGGTAACTGCTCTGACCTCGGCTAAGGTTGGGTGGCGAAGCGCCAGCTGCACCGCCAGTTCCGCCGCCCGAGTGGCATGACCCTTGCCCTGGTGTTCGCGCGCCAAAGTGAACCCCAGCTCGGCAAAGGAGCCATCATCCGAAAGGTAAAGGCCGACGTCGCCTATCAGAAGGTCCGAACCGCTCTCTGCCAGCGCAAGCTGAATCCAATTGCCAGGGATCAGGTGAGTGGCGTTGACAGCCTCGTGCAGGAAGGCAGCCGCAACCTCTCGGTTCATGGGTTCCCAGCTCTGGTACTCAGCAAGAACTGGATCCGCCCGGTACTCGGTAAATCTCTGCAGGTCGTCGAGGCGCAGGCTGCGAAGCCTGGTTGGCCCACTGTCTTTGGGTAGTTCGAGCGAAAATGAAGTCAATACGTAAAGCCTATCGAGTTTGCGAGGATACTGTCAAGTTCCTAGCGGCTGGGACCAGGAGTGTGCGGCATGAAAATGGCTCGAAGCAGGCACCGGATGTGCCCGGCTTGAGTGTTGGCAATACATTTGTAGGCGTGCCACAATGCCTGGCGCAGCGGCCCTCGAATCATGGGAGACTCCTAACCAGATCGGCTCCCTACAATTCCAAGTCCGCAAGCAAGGCTGGCGACCAGATGCGCAAGTATAGACTGTGCATTTGGACCAGACCTTAACGCCAAGTGCCCGAGTTGTTTTCAGTCTTCAAGTACGGTCCAGAGGTGAGGTCGATCTTCGTCCACTCCGGCAGACAAGTTTCGAGCGGTCACTGGTGGTGCTTCGCTCGGAATTTCCCCTCATCACCTTCTCGGCCAATGAGAAAGCCATCAATCCCGCTAATCACTCAGTGAGAACGTCAATATCCGCGAGCGTGATATTGGGGCTGGTGTCGGTGGTGGCGAGGGCTCGGAGTTTGAGGAAGCGGGCGGGGGTGGGTGAGAAGCGTTTGACCTGCCAGGTCCGATTGTTTCGCACATTCGCGAACTCCCCTTCATCGACCTTGGTCCAGGCCGTCCCGTCCTGCGAAACGTGGAGTTCATAGCGGGTGATCACGCCGGAAGCCCCCATGTTCTGATCCGGAAGAAGGCGGAACCCCGACAGCCGGTGCTCGCGGCCGAGGTCGAGGACCAGGTCGGCGGGGAGGCCGGTGGATTCGGCCATCTTCCATGAGGTGTCGTCCCTGCCATCGAGCAAAGCATCCGCATCGGCGCCGAGCGAAGGGAAGCGCCACGCCTTGCGGCTCACATCGAAGGCCTGGCGACGGACCGGGCCAACCTGCCCGCCAGAGGGGTCGATGGCGACGGCCTGAACAACGACCTTGCCGTCGGTCGTCGGGATCGGCCCGGTGGCTCTCGGCGATTGCCGGGATGGCGTGGTCCCGTCGAGCGTGTAATGAACGTGAGGCCCGACGTCCAGGATCTCGATCAGCACGTCGCCCGCGCGGTTCCGAAGGATCGAAGGCGCGTCGAGGATCGGCGGGGCCAGGTGAATTCCGATATGGGAGATCACGGGCGGAGCCTTGGAATCCAGAATCGTCAGGCGGACCTTCGAGGCCTCCAGGGTCGGAAACCTGAGGATGCGCTTCGCCCCGACCGTCGTCCCCCGGCCGATTTCGCGCCAGCCGCCATCCACAAAAGCTTCCACCTGAAAGGCCTTCACCCGCTGGCCCAGGGCGATCCGCTCCTGCACCAGAAAGCGGTTGAATGATGTGGGCTTCTTGAATGTCAAGGTCAGCGACGCCTGCAGGACTCCGTCATCGACAGACCAGAACGAATCGGGGCGGTCATCCAGCGCATTTTCCGGCCCGAAGTCCGAACTTCTTCCGCGAATGTTGCTCGCTTCAGCAGCCGCCCCTCGCGCCAGGTTCTTGGCGAATGTCTTGCGGATGATCTCTCCGGTTTCGATCGCGCGGGCCGCGTCTGTGGGGTGGATCGTGCCATCCGGGCGGATTGGGAAGTTCAGTAGAAGTGCCGCGTTCCGTCCGACCGAAGCATAGTAAGCGTCCAAAAGCCGGGCGACCGTCTTCACCTTGTCGTCTTCACTTGGGTGATAGAACCACTCCGGTCTGATGGATGTGTTGACCTCGGCTGGAACCCAGGAATCACCGTCTTCCAGTCCGTGATGAAGCATGGGCCACGTGACGTCTCCCTGGGCATTCAGCAGGCTCCAATTCGTCTCGCCGACATAGCCGGCTTCGGTCCCCACCCAGCGCAGATCGGCCCGGTCTCCCCCATCGTTCCAGATGACGATCTTGGGCTGAAGACGGCGGACAAGGGCATAAGTGTTCGGCCAGTCATAGTAGGTTTTCGGGTCGATCTGTCGGTGCTCATTCGCTCCGCCATACCAGCCGGAGCCCCCGTTGGCTCCGTCGAACCAGACTTCAAAGATCGGCCCATAGTCGGTCAGCAGCTCGGTCAACTGATTCCGGAAGTAGGTGATGTATTCCGGCCTACCGTAGTCCGCATGGTTTCGATCCCAAGGAGAGAGATAGACACCGAATTTCAGACCGTACTCCCGGCAGGCTTCGGCCAGTTCCCGCACCACGTCGCCCTTCCCCTGCTTCCAGGGAGAGTTCTTCACGGAATAGTCGGTGTGTCTTGACGGCCAAAGACAGAAGCCTCCGTGGTGCTTTGCGGTCAGAATCACCCCCTTCATCCCCGATTTCTTGATGACTCGCGCCCACTCACGGGCATCCAGTTGGCTCGGGTTGAACAGCCGAACATCCTCGTTGCCGAATCCCCAGGACTGATCGGTGTAGGTATTCAGCGAAAAGTGGATGAATGCGTAGTATTCCAGCTCATGCCACCGAAGCTGGTTCTCGGACGGCACGGGACCGAAAGGAGCGGGTGACCGGGGACCAGGCTCGCCGGTTTCCAGGCAGAGAAGGGAAGCGAGAATCGGAAGAAGCACCGCGCCCATCATATCCGACGGCGGGAATGCCGAAGCCAGATCGAGCCGCAGTCAAGGTAGTCTCTGGGCGCCGTGAACCGGGCCGTTGCGAATCTTCCTTCTCTCGATCTCGTCGTTGCCCGACGATTCTACTGCGACCTGCTCGGCTTTCAGGTGATCTTCGACACTTCGGAAGGCGGAAGGGAGGGGTTGGTCGGGCTGGAGCGGGACGGAATGCGGATCAACATCGACGCTCCGATGGACGGCCACGGTCGCCAGGCCTGCGTCAGCCTGGAAGTGGATGACGTCGCCGCCCTTCATGCCGAATGGGCGGCTCACCTCCCTGGCCTGGAGCCGCCGGCCGATCAGCCGTGGGGGGCCCGGACCTTCGGATTCCAGGACCCCGATGACAACACGGTTTTCGTTCTCGGGCCGATCACAACGGCCTGACCGCCGAACCTACTGCCGCCGCACGCTCCACATGTTGTCTTCCGCCGAGCGATAGGTGGCGGCGAAGGGAAGCGTCTTCACGTGGCTGTCCGTAAAGGCGAAGATCTGGACCCGGCCGTACCTGGTTTCGCCGCGGGGAGTGCGCGGGAAGCCGTGCAGATTCTCGTTCCATTCGCCCTCCAGCTGCCCGTTCCAATCCTCGCAAAGCGGGTCGTTGGGGAAGCGGGAGCAGGGCGGCGCGGCTCTCTCCTTGCTGAAGTGGTAGGGGCTTGCGGTGTTGTCTCGGTCGGCCGTCCACGGATCGAAGCAGATGTCGAAGAATTCGGAGGACCAGAACGGATCATTCGGGTCTGAGACGGGAAGCGGATTCGGCACGACTGCGCCCACCGCCCGGGCCCAGTTGCCGATCCGGAGCGCACTGTAGACCGTGCCGGATGGGTCGTCGATCGTGGAGCCGTTCCGATGCATTCCGGTCATGAATCCGCTGTTGGCGAACGAGCCCCACATGATGCTCGTTCCCCGATCCGGATCGGAGGGGTCGAACCAGACGCTGCCCTTGCCCGGAGCCAGCCCGCGCTCATTGATCCCGCCACGCCCGTTCTTCATGTAAGGCTCCAGCGCGCGCTGATAGTTCGCCACCGCCCACCAGGAGATCGTCTCCGGGAAGCCGGATGAGGTGTCCATCGTCCGAGGATAGACGTCGTCATTGTCGCCGGCATACATCAGCACCGCCGTGCCGATCTGCTTGAGATTGGAGACGGCGACCGTCTTCTTGGCTGCGCTCTTGGCCTGGGCAAAGACCGGGAAGAGGATCGCGGCCAGGATCGCAATGATGGCGATGACGACAAGCAGCTCCATGAGCGTGAATCCGCGACGACTGTTAGCCATGGCTAAAGTGTGCTTGATGATTTAGCCGTGGCTAGGTCCATCGGGTAGAGTTTCGGCGAATGATCGAGAACGCCTGGGCCAAGACTCGCCGAGACCACGCCGCCGAATCCGCCGAGGACTACGTGGAGGCGATCTTTCGGCTGGAGCAGGAATCCCAGTCCGTCCGCCTCTCCGATCTGGCCGAGCGGTTCGGCGTCAGCGCCCCGACGGTGAGCAAGCTCCTTTCTCGGCTGGAGTCGCGGGGCCTGGTCCATGTCGAGCCTCGCAGCCATGTCGAGCTCACCGAAGAGGGACTCCGGCTGGCGGAGCAGAGTCTGGAGCGACACACGGTCGTCGTCGCCTTTCTGGAAAAGATCGGCGTCTCACCCGCTCAGGCCGAGCTGGATTCGGAAGGCATCGAACATCACGTCAGCGAGGAGACTCTGGCGGCGATGAAGCGGTTTCTGGTGGACTGACGACCCCGGCCAGGACACGTCGAAGCAGCTCCGTCTCCCCGTGTTCGCGAAACCAGGCCGTCAACGCCTCGGCTCGGTCCGTGCGGCCTCGGGCGAGCTCGGTGGCCAGCCGAAGCTCCAGCGCGACGGCCGGGATCGTGTGGCGGCCGACCCGAACCTGGACCTGATGCGTCCAGGGCCCGGAACCTCTGACCTCGCTCAGGTCTCCGTCCTCCGGAATCTCCACTGTGCTCGCCTCCACGCTGACTCCGCGGACTTCGAAGGCGCAGAAGTATTGGACCTCCCCGCAGAGCAGCTCGGGTGGATGGAGGCAGGGCAGGCCTTCCATCGCCTCGGCGAACCGATCGACCGCCGCTCGACTGCGGGTCAGAAGGTCGATGTCGCGCACCGGCAACGCCACGCCCTGAACCCTGCTCGCCGCCGTCCCCACCAGACAAAGCTCCGCCGGCCACTCGGAGCCGAGACGATCCGCGACGGTCTCCAGGGCGAGGATGAGGTCCTGGTCGGTCAGACCCATTCCCACGAATCTACCGCAGTGTCTCCAGACTTCGACCCTAAGCACGCCACCCCCGGCCTGCCGCGTGGGGCATGGCGGGGGTGGCGATCGATTCGGTCCGAACTCAGATGTCGTTGTACAGGAAGAACTCGTAGGGGTGGGGACGGAGGTCGATGGCGTCGCATTCGGCCACCAGCTTGTAGGCGATGTAGGACTCGATCAGCTCCTTGGTGAAGACGTCTCCCTTCAGCAGGTAGGCGTGGTCCTTCTCCAGGTTGTGGAGCACTTCCCGCAGGCTGCCGGGGGTCTGGGCGATGCCCGCCTTCTCCTCGGCCGGAAGCTCGTAGAGGTCCTTGTCGATCGGCGCCGGCGGCTCGATCCGGTTCTGGATGCCGTCCAGGCCGGCCATCAGCATGGCGCTGAAGGCGAGGTAGGGGTTGGCGCTGGGGACGGGGCATCGGAACTCGACGCGCTTGGCCTTGGGCGACTTGCTGAGCATGGGGATGCGGATGCAGGCGCTGCGGTTGCGGGCCGAATAGATCAGGTTGATCGGAGCCTCGTAGCCCGGAACCAGTCGTCGGAACGAGTTGGTGCTGGGGTTGGTGAAGG
>JAKRSE010000029.1 GCA_022402505.1 Fimbriimonadaceae bacterium
CAGCTCTTCCGGAGACTTCCAGTAGAGGAGTCCGAGCGCGGCCCGGGAGGCTCCGGTCGAATCCGTATACCGAGCGACTCCGACCAGGTTGGTGCCGGTGGCGTCCAAGGCGTAACGGTCGACCAGTTCCACCGAACGGCGGTTGCCCGAGTCGGCGATCAGGATCGAGCGCCAGACCTCAGGGGTCGTCGTCGAGCCGGCTCCAAACGTCGCATTCACCTCGGCGGCCGAGACGGTGCGGACGGAGACAAGCACGTCCTTCGGAAGCGAGAGCCTGCGAGACTCGGCGGCCTTGAAGCCTTCGGGGATGAAGGACGGATGGACCGAGAAGCCTTCGATGGACCGGATTTCGCGACCCTGGCCGTCAAGCTGGATCACCCGGTTCGTGGGCGGATCCACGACCCAGATGGAGTCGTCGGATTCCAGCCGGACTCGGCTGGGCGCAGCCAGGCTGCGGCTCAGAGCCGGAGCGCCGGAGACGCGGGCGCCGCCGGGGAACCCGGACCTTGTTCCGGTGAGGACCCAGAGCGGGTTGCCTGCGGGGTCGACCCGAAGAATCCGCTCGTTGTCGGCGATGAGGAAGTCGGAGCGGCCAAAGACGGTGATCGTGCCGCCTGCGGTTGAACCCGAGTAGGTGGCGAGGCTGTTTTCGCCCACCGCGATTCCCGAGATCGTGGACTCTTCAAGCGTGTTCTGAAGGATCCGAATCCGGAAGTCCTCGAGGCTGGTGATTCCCCTGGTCTCCGGCCATCGGATGCCGGGGTTCGGCACGACGTCCCAGGGAGTGGCGGAGTTGGCCCGAAGGGTGTCGATCTGCGAGAATCCGGGCCGGGAGGGCACCGCTCTCAGGAAGGGATCGTTCGGGGCGAACGAGGTGTCGATCCCGAAGACGAGACCGTTTTCTCGAAGTCCGCTGAAGCCGCTGGTCAGGATGCTCGGCAGGACTGAGTTGCCGCCGACGTACATCGTGTTGCCGGAAGCGACCGGCCCGACCGTCCCGCGGACTCCGAGCAGACCCGCATACCAGCGGACCGGGACCCAGCGTCCGGCCGAGTTGCCCGGCTGGATGACCCCGTTCACGGCGGTGGCCTCGGGCTGGATGACCGTGTCGGTTCCGTTGGGGCCGCGCAGGATGACGGGCAGGCTGGAGCTGATCGCATTCGCCGCAAGCCCGCGGTTCACGGACATCATGCTCGGCACGGTGATCCGGGTGACGTTCCCCGGGAGGCCGGTTTCGAATTGGAGCCGGTTCGATGGGATCACGGCCACCTGATCCGGGGCGGCCTTGTTGGCGGAGCGGACCGGGTCGGGCTGAACCAACGAGTAGGAGGCGATCTGGCCGGGGTCGATTCCGACAACCTCGAACTGAGCCGGCCTTGGGTTGATGTCCAGCGCGACGACGACCGAGGTCGGAGCGTTGGCGAATCCGAGGCTCTTGAAGCCGGTCGCCAGAACGTAGGCGGTGTCGCCCTTCACCATCGGCTGGTCGATGACCCGGAGGTCGATCGGCGGATTGGCCAAAGCGGGCAGGAAGCTGAGCTGGTCGAGCAGCAGGTCCTGATCGATCAGGGTGGGGCCAAGGACCGTGGCGCCCTGGCTGGAGGTGAAGGTCAGCTGATTGTTGAGGTCGAATCGCCGCAGAAGGTCGAAGTCTCCCCGGGCCGTTTCGCGGAGCACGTAGACGGTGGAGCCGGTGGTGTTCAGCTGGGGCGCGAGCCGGGGTTCGGCCGTCAGGTCACTGACCGCCACGACGAGGTTGCCGTTGGGAGCGATGACCGGCGATCCTACGACCGTCCGTGCATTCGTCGGGGTGTCGGGGAACTGCAGGTCGCCCCGGACGTAGTTGTCGGCGCTGATTCCGCCGCCATTCGCCCGGCCGATGTCCAAAGTGTAGTCCAGGCGGACCGTGACGTCATCGGCGGGGTTGCTTGGCGTGAGGTTGCCGTTCCAGTCTTGAGCCTGACCGATCGCCGTGAGGGTGAGCCGCAGTTCGCCCGGCGTCGACGTGAGGGCGACGTTGGTGAAGTAGGAGCGGACGACCGCATCCGGGATGATGTCCCCGTTGCGGGAGAAGACCGCGCTGATTCCCAGCCGGCTCGCCGGATCCAGGACGATGGGCAGGCCGGCCAGCGAGGCGCGGGTCCGGAAGGTCAGGGCCGAGCCGGACTGGATCACCTCGACGGGCGATTCGGCCTTGGCGCCGAGCCAGATCGACGTGATGCCCGCCGACTTCGCGGCACCCTTCACAGCCGAGTAGAGGACGATGTCCTGACCTCCGCTGGCATCGTTGATCGGGATCAGGCCGACGGTGGGTGCGGCGGTGGGGGCGTCGAAGCGACCGCTGCCGGAGAGAACGAACTGGTTGCCGGTCTGGACCGGAGCCGCCGACCGGGTTTCGAGGACGCGAAGCATTCCCAGCCCGGTCGCGGAGTTCGTGGTCACCTGATAGACCAGGCCGTCTGATTCGGTCAGCGGGATGGCTGCCGCCGTGCCGGAGGCGCCGTTGGGTGCCGGGATGGTCTGTAGGTTGACTCCCGTCAGGAGGTCCAGCACGACGATGGAGCCGCCGGCGAGGGGGATCCAGACCTGCTCGATCGCCTGCCGTCCGGCAACCGAAAGGACGGTGTGTGGAGCCTCGACATACAGCGGCACTCCGCCGTTCAGGTTGGCCGTCCAGATAACGTCCCGGCCAGTGAAGGCGATGTCCGGCTGGCCGTCGTCAGGATTGCCGTCTCCATCCAGGTCCCGATCCGGACGGGCATCCAGGCAGACGATGCCGCCGGCAGCCGGAACGAGGACCCGGCCGTTGACGATGACCGGATGCCGAAAGACCGAGTCGCTCGACCCGGCAGGCAGGCCCGTGACCCTGCTTCGGAGCATCAGCGGAGCTCCGACGTCTCCCTTGATGGACCGGGTGCCCTGCGGCGTCGCGCCGACGGAGGGAGAAGAGCCTCCCAGATCGGCCATGTTCATGGCCAGCTTGGCGCCCGTGGTCCGGGCGGTGGAATCGAGGAGCGGCCCGGAGACGAAGGTGTTCCCCGTCGTCGCTCGGGAGGCCAGAAGCGGGGCCTCACTGGAGGTCATCACGACCCAGCCCGCACCGATCTTGCGGACCCCGACCAGGCGGGTGCCGGCATTGCCGATCACTCCGCGAAGGGTTTCCGAGGCGAAGCTGCGGGCGTTGCCCAGAAGACCCTGGACCCCACCGACGCCGGCCACGGGAGTGATCGTGCGCGGGGCGGTGGCGGTCTGCAGGCTCAGGTAGTCGGCGGGAAGAATCGCAAAGGTGCCGTCCGTCAGGGGATGGTTCTGGAGGACCGAAATCGGGAGCGTGCCCACGAGGCGCTGAACTCCGAAGAGGGTCGCCAGACGGTAGGACGCGCCGCCGATGTCGGGGCTCTGCCACTGCAGGTCGTACCAGAGGGTTCCGCCTTGGTTTACGTACCTATGGAGCCGAGCCGACTCCTCCTGAGTGGCCCTCATGCCCGAGGTCGCCTGCAGGAGGATCATGTCCATCTGCGCCAGCTGCGCGTCCGAGACCGAGTTCAGGAAGATGTCCCAATAGCCGATCGAGTTCTGTCCGATGCGGGTGCCCGGAGCCGGAACCGTCGGATCGCCCGCGTAGCGGTTGCCCGGGCCAAGCATGTCGGACGAAAAGATGTTCCGGCCGAGCGGGTTGACCAGGCGCACCCCGCGGCTGCGGATGCTCGGCGTCTGACTCAGCATGT
>JAKRSE010000283.1 GCA_022402505.1 Fimbriimonadaceae bacterium
TCCTCCGCTGAGCTTCATTCCTGCCGCAGAGTGCGTGCTCTGGGTGAGCAGGGGTCTCTCTCGTTGTCCCTAGACTCCGGCGGTGCCCTGTTCGCGCATGAAGGTGCGGAGGCGGCCCATGGCTTGGGTGTGAAGCTGGTAGACGCGGCTTTCGCTGACTCCCAGCACCCGCCCGATCTCTTTGAAAGTGAGACCCTCGAAATAATAAAGAGCGACCACCAGCCGCTCTCTTTCCGGAAGATGATCCACTCCGGAGGCGAGGATGCGTCGGAGCTCCTTGCCTTCGACTTCACCGCTCGGACTCGCGGTCTCGTCGATGATCATCTCGACGAAGTGCATGTGATCGTCGCCGTCCGATCCGCCTCCGCCGACCACGTCGTCCAGACTGTAGACGGTGGTGCGGCCCATGCGGACCATCAGATCGCTGACCTCCTGCTCGGTCCAGCCGAGCGCCTCGCCCAGCTCCCGATGGCTGGGGTCGCGGCCCAGGTCGATCTCCAGGCGTCGGTTGGTGCGGTCGAGGGCCTTCAGCTTCTCGCGGATGGAGCGGGGAACCCAGTCCTCGTCGCGCAGCATCTCCAGAATCGCGCCGCGGATCAGGGCGATGGCGTAGGTTTCAAACTTGACGTCGCGGGTCGGATCGAACTGATCGACCGACTTGATCAGGCCGATGACGCCGGCGGAGACCAGGTCGTCGCGATCCATTCCGCCCGGCACGCTGGTGACCAGGCGGCCGGAGGTGATCTTGACCAGATAGCTGTAGTGGTCGATCAGATCGCCGCGGGCACGCTGGTCCTTGTAGACCTTGTAGTCCCTCCATGCCTTCTGCAGGTGTTCGGCCGATAGTGCCACTCCGTTCAATTCCTCCTTGTCTCCCGGCCCTGCTCGCCCCGGCCGGTTCTGAGCCCTTCCCTGCTCAGCTCTACGCTGCCGCCTGCTCCTCTTCCTGCTGAAGCTCGGCTTCAGCCGTCGATTCGTCCGCGTCCACCTCCGGCTCCGGAGGCGGGACCTTCCGGCTCCGAGGCAGGAACGCGGCCTGCCAGATGGAACCGAGGATCCATCCCACAAAGCCGGCGATCAGCCCACGACCAAGACAAGAGACGGGATCGAGGCCCGACATGATGCCCGCAGTCAGGGCCGTCATCGCAAACAGTGCCGCGGCGGCTTTGCCCATGAGTCAGTCTACTGAGGCCGATTCCATGAATCGGACACTCCCTGTTGTTCATGCTGGCTTTTTCGGCCCAGGTCTTCAGGGAAACCGGAGAGGTTTCTTGAGGTTTTTCGGGTCGCAAACCTCAGGCGTCGTCGAGGTTCGGACCTTTGGGCCCGATTTTCAGTGCCGAATCTCGATTTCCAGGCCGTCCCAGCTCAGCCGGACCCCGTCGGGAAGCCCGGCAGACTCCCGCTCGAAGTCGTAGTCGTCGCTCAGATGGGTCAGCCAGGTCGTCCGCGCGCCGATCCTGGCCGCCTCTTCCAGCGCCCGGTCGAAATGGAAGTGGTTCGGGTGAGGGTGGAACCGGACGGCGTCCAGGACCAGGTCATCCAGCCCGTCCAGCACCGGCCAGACCTCTTCGGGAATTCCGCTGACGTCGGTGATGTAGGCGAAACCGCCCACCCGAAGGCCCATCACCTTCATCGGGCCGTGTTCCACCCAAAAGGTGGTGATCTCCAACCCGCCCGCCTGGATGCGTCCGATCCCGGGCCCGACATCGTGGAGCTCGAACCGAGGGACGAAGATGCCCGGTGGAAACGGCTTGAAGGCGTGGTGGAAGACCTGCCGGATGACCTGCTGATGCTCCGGCGAGGTGTGGATGTGGACCGGCTCATCGGTTCCCAGGCAGAAGGCTCGCAGATCGTCCATCCCCATGATGTGGTCGGCATGGGTGTGGGTGATGAGAACCGCCTCCGGGCGCGTCGCTCCGGCCCGGAGCAGCTGGGTTCTCAGGTCGGGGCCGGCATCCACCAGCACGTCGCCCTCGGGGCCGCGAAGCAGGCAGGCGCACCTCATGCGGTGGTTGCGAGGGTCGGCCAGATAGGCGGGGTCGTAGGGCTTGCCGATGATCGGGACGCCCGTGCTGGTGCCGGTCCCGAGCAGAACGGCCTTCATCCGCCGAAGGACTTCTCCAAGACCCGCACGGCTACGTAGGCGCTGGGAAGCTCGCAGTAGGTGGCGATCCGTTCCAGGCACCTGGCATAGTTGCGTTCGGCCATGTCGTCGCTGATCGGGGTCTCGATGAGGGCTTCGGCGACGATGTCCACCGCTTCCAGGAAGAACTTCGCCCGGTTCTGAGGCAGGCTGCGGGCCGGCGTCGCCGCGTACTTGCGGCTCAGCTGCTCATAGATGGTCTCCCAGCTCTTGCCGGCGGCGTGTTCGGCTCGGGCCCGGGCGAGAGCCTGTTCCTGCAACCGACGCTTTTCCGCGTCCCGGCGCTTCTCGGTCTCCCAATCCTGCGGAGTGGTGCCGGTGATGACCCGCATCTCCACCCGCTTGTTGAACTGCCCGGCGAGCGCCGTTTCAATGGCCCGCTTCGTCTGGGCGAGGCGCAGGTGACCGACCAGCTCCGAATCCTGGTGGGGAAGGCCGAGGACAAAGACGCCCTCTTCAAAGGCGATCGGCACCACCGTGCGGATGGCCGTCCAGACGCCGACGCCGCTGACCGCGTTCATCGCCTCCGGCATGGCGTCGCCCCAGATCGCCTTGACGTCGTGCATCCCCCGCCATTATCCCCCTTTTGGACCGTCGGTCGCCAGGCCGAAGACCGTCGATTTCCCGGGCGCGTGAGAGCCTGTTCTCGGATTCACAGACCCGCGTTGGCGGAGGCTCTTTCTGATCTCGGCGAAGGCCGCAGGTCGGGAAGCAGGCAGCTCGGCCATTGAATTGCATGGCAGGTGCCGTCACTCGAACCTGGCCTGCGCCGGATCGTCCCCTTTCCGCTTCGAGCTGGGCCGGCGGTCCGTCGACAGGCCGGGGCACCCACTTTTCGGAGGGCAGGAGTGAACCGGAAGTGGGAACACTCCCTAGAGCTGGCCGGTCGCGAAGGGGTCTGGCGGAACATCGGGCGTGTTTCGGTTCAAGTGGGCCCGGTCCGGGATGAAGGAGAGCAGTGTCTGACCTCGGACCGTTGCCGTCCCCCTCTGGCCTTCTCCCAGGGTCGTGAAGCAGGCATGGTCGGTCCGATACTCAAGCGGCTCCTGTCCAGGCAGGCTCATCATCGCATAGAACCGCACCTCTCCCTGGTGATATTCGGCCGGATCGGTGACGACTTCGTCGTCGGTGGTTCGGGCATAAACATTGGCGATGAACGCGCCTGGAATCGTCTCCAGCGGTCGGCTGGAATCCGGGCGGCGGCTGTCCGCCAAAGCCAGACCCATCGTCACCGCAAGGACCAGCGTTCCCAGCACCAGCCCCGCAACGCCGATCTGGACGGGAAGGGCCGTCCCCAGCATCACGCCGACCGGCCAGCCGCAGGTCAGCCCGATCACGCCGATCCCTAGCATCAGGCATCCCATGCCATAGGCCGGCGAAAGCCGACCGGCAGCATCCTTTCTCAGCTTCATGCTCTCACCATGGATGCATCATGGCATCAGGCAGGCAGAAAATGCGACGTTCGCGCCATCCTCTCGGCCATGACTCTCTCGGCTCTCATCTTCGACATGGACGGCACGATCGCGGACAACATGGGCGTCCACAACGAGGCATGGGTCGAACTGATGGCGTCCCAGCAGATCGAAGTCCAGCCCGAAGCGTTCTTCCGAGACACGGCCGGCATGAAGTCCGAAGCGATTCTGCGCCGATACCTTGGCCAGGCCCCGACCGAGGAGGAGCTCCGGCGGCTGGCCTGGGAGAAGGAGGCCCGCTACCGCGAGATCTATCGACCCAAGGCAGAACTCATGCCCGGCCTCCAGGATCTCTGGGAAGCGGCCAAGGCGGAGGGCGTCAAGATCGGAATCGCCACGAGCGCCCCGCCGGAGAACATCGCGATGACCTTCGAGGCTCTCCAGCTGGACCGGTGGGTGGACGCCGTGGTCGGCGCGGATGACGTGGTTCACGGCAAGCCGGATCCGGAGGTCTTCCTGACCTCGGCCGCCCGACTTGGAGCGGATCCCTCCCGGTGCATCGTCTTCGAAGATGCCCCGGTCGGAATCGAAGCCGCGCGTCGGGCCAAGATGCCCTGCGTGGCCCTGCTCACTTCGCTCGGCCGCGAAGAAGCACTCGCCCTGCCCGGGTGCGTCCTGGCCATTGCCGACTTCCAAGGGCTGACTCTGGATCATCTCGCCAGACTCCTGGCCTGAACCTGGTAAAAACGCTGGGTGGTTCCCCTCGTGTGGCTCTTGGCTGGAGTGCAGGAGTCCCCTGCCGGCCGCGGCATCCCGGACGTCGCCCTGTTCAATGGAACCGTGCTTCGGCATACCTGGGGCGATGATTCCGACGGACAGGGGCCGGTTCAACTCGACTTCGACACCCCCTTCGACTCGCGACCGTCGGTGCGGATCGCGCCCGCCGTGCCTGGACCGTGGAGCATGGCACTGGGAATCGAAGACGGCCGAACCTTCGATCTGTCGGGCCATCATCCGAGGGGGGAGCTTGTCATGGTCGTGCGGGGAGCCGCGGCGGGCGAGCGGTTTCGACTCCAGATCTCCGACCGCAACCTCATCCGCCGGCAGGACAAGATCTTCGGGCGGAATGTGACGATTCCCGCCAACGTCTGGTCCACGCTCCGAATCCCTCTGCGGGAACTGATCCCCGACGCATCGGTCTTCCTCCTCGATCAGACCTGGTTCATTCGGCTGCAGGGAACCGGTCCCGCGACATTCTGGATCGGTGATCTGAGGTTCACCACGCCCGACCGGGAGACCGCCCCCGCCGCCATTCGGGTGAACCAGATGGGCTGGGCGCCCTGGACGTGGAAGCGGGCCGTGATTTCCGGCTTCCCGGAGACCCTGGGCGATCGCACCGGCCGGCCCTTTCGGGTCATCGACGCCGCCGATGGCCGCGTCGCCCTGAACGGCCGGATCGGCCCCCGCACCTCCGATCCGGTGGAATCGGGGGAGGATGCCTTTGAAGTCGATGTGACCTCCCTCCGCCGAGCCGGCCGGTACTTCATCGAGGTCGAGGGGGTGCCTGCATCCCCGGTGTTCGAGGTTGGCCGGGGTCTGGCCCGCCGCCTGCTGGCCGATGCCGGCAAGGCCCTCTGGCGGCAGAGGTCGGGCTACGGCCTGACGGCTCGCTTCGCGGGCGACTTCCCGCGGCCCGCCGGCCATCCGGGAGATTCCGCCGCCGGACTCCCTGGCGGGCGCACCATGGACGCGGCCGGAGGGTGGTACGACGGCGGCGCCTATCGAAAGAGCACCGCCACCGCAGCGGAAGCGGTCTTGGCCCTTGTCCGCGCCCAGGAGACCTTCCCGGATCTGGTCCGCGACGGCGAGCTGGACACCGCACCCACCGACCGACTCCCCGACCTGCTGAACGAGGCCGTCTGGGGCGGCGACTGGCTCCTGAAGATGCAGGATCCGGCCACCGGCCTCTTCTTCGCCGGCGTCGGCTTTGAAGGAGAGGAGCGGCTTCCGCACCAGGACCGCACTCCCCGAGTGGTCTCCGTGGGAACCGAAGCGACTCCCGCCGCGATCAAGGCCCTCGCCTCTCTCGCCCGGGTCCTGGCCGCCGGCTCACCCGACATGTCAAGGAGGTTTCGCCAGGCGGCCGAACGGGGCTGGACGGCATGGGAGGCGACCGGGATGCCGGCGAGTCTGGCGACGGCTGCGGCTCTCGCAAGGGTCTCCGATCTGCCCGGGCCTCGGGCGGTGGTGGCCGCCTGGTCCGGCCCCTCGGCGGAGGACCGACTGGATGCCCATTGGGCCGACCTCGCCGCCGCCCGTCCGGAGCTGCGAGGCCGAATCCTGACCGGCTTTCTGCGGGAGGCGGACCGTCTCCAGACCCGCGCGGCGGGCTCGCCTTGGCGAAACCTGACTCCATTCGCCGACCGCGGCCGAGGCGGCAACTCGCGTGAGCTGGAATCCCTGCTGGCCCTCGCGGTGACCGCCCGAGCTTTGGGCCGCGCCCTCACGCCCTACGACCGCCTGATGGTCGAGTGCCTTGACGGGATTCTCGGGGTCAACCCCCTGGGCCGCAGCTTCGTCTCGGGCTTCGGGGAGAGGAGCGTGCGCCGCCTCCACTCGAAGATCTACAGCAACGACGCCATCGAAGCGGTGCCCCCGGGCTACCTGGTCGGCGGGCCGAATGCGGTCGAGGGCGATTTTCTCAGCCTCTTTCCCGCCCGACGGCACCGCGACGTCGCCACCGACTGGGCTCTGAACGACGTTTCCATCACCGCCAACGCCCGGCTCGTCTTCGCGGCTGCCTGGCTGGCCGAGCATACGGGCGGGCGGCAGGGGTAAATTCGGCCTCCTCATGGACGGGGTGCGCCTCTACCCCCGCCTGCGCTTTTGGCAGGCCTTCGCCGCCGCGCTCATGGGGACCTACTTCGTCGTCCACCAGATCAAGACCGGGGGCATGTCTCCCCTCCAGCTCACCCTGATCGGGACGGCGATGGAGATCGGCATCTTTCTCTTCGAAATCCCGACCGGAGCCGTGGCCGATGCGGTCAGCCGGAGGACGTCGGTCCTGATCGGACTCACCCTGACCGGCCTCTGCTTCCTTGCGATGGGGATGCTTCCGGTGTTCTGGGCCTTCCTCGCCTTCTCCCTGATCTGGGGGATCGGGCAGACCTTCATCTCCGGCGCGCGCGAAGCCTGGGCGGCCGACGAGATCGCCCACTCCTCCGAGCCGGACCTCGCTCCGACCGCTCTCTTCGTCCGCGGATCGAAGGCGGAGTTTCTCGGCGCCTTCCTCGGCCCGCTCGCCGCCGCCGGGCTCTCGCTCCTCGGCCTCGGGGTTCCGGTGACGGCAGGCGGGGCGGCCATGATCCTCCTCGCCCTGATCCTCTGGCGGATCATGCCCGAGACCGGATTTCGCCGGGTGGAGGGGCGGTACGGTGCGAGGGACGTGCTTCAGTCCCTTCGCGACGGCTGGCGGCATGTCCGAGGCCGGGCCGCCCTGGTGGCAGCCCTGGTCGTGACCCTCTTTCTGGGGATCAGCAGCGAAGGCTTCGACCGGCTGTGGCAGAAGCACATCCTGGACCGGTTCACCCTCCCGACCGTCGGCCCGGTTTCCGGCGACCTGTGGTGGGCCGTGCTGGCTTCGACCATGATGCTGCTCTCCTACCTGGTGGCCACCCTTGTCCAGCGACACGTGAGGCTGGGCGATGAGCGGCAGATTCTGGCGGTGCTGGCCTGGATGACCGCCGGCCTGATCGCGGCCCTTCTCGTCCTGATCTTCGCGCCCTCCTTCTGGGTGGCCGCGGCGGCCTATCTGGTCTGCCGGACCCTTCGCAAGGCGAACAGTCCTCTGCTGACCGGTTGGATCAACGCCCATGCGCCCGCCCATGCCCGGGCCACGGTCCTCTCGTTCGAAGGCCAGGCCCACAGCCTGGGCGAGATCGGCGGGGGTCCGGCGGCGGGCGGGCTGGCGCAGGCCTTTCGCGATGTGCGGGCGGGCCTCATGCTTTCGGCCGTGCTGCTCTTGCCGGCTTTGGGCTCGCTGCTCCGCCGCCGGGCCCAGACCGACATCCGGGAGGGGGTCTGAGCCGCGTCACGGCGTCAGAATAGGAGAGATGAGAGGGATGCCGTCACCGGGATTCGGCGGAGCGGGGTTCTCCAAGCCTGGCCTCGGACCGGGAGCTTGGACGCTGATCGGGCTCACTGCCGTTCCATTTCTGCTCGCCTGGTTCGGGGCCCGAGGCATCCTGGTGCCGCTGGCCCTGGTTCCGGAGGCGTTCCTGGCCCAGCCCTGGACGGCCCTCACCTATCCGCTTTCGTCAACCGGGAACGGCCGTGAGATCCTCTTCGTCTTCATCACCTGCTGGTGGCTGTCGATGGTCGCAGGGGCTCTGGAGGCTCGTCTCAAGACCGCAGGCCTGCTTGCCGCCTCCGGCATGCTCCTGCTCGTCTCGGCCGGGGCCTTCGTGCTCTCTGGATTCCTTGTTCCCACTTCGGCTCTGGCCGGCACGTCGCTCCTGATCGGAGCCCTGACCGTCCTCTGGGGAGTTCAGAACAAGGACCACCAGGTCCTCCTGATGTTCGTCATTCCGATCAAGGCGATCTGGCTGGCCGCCGTGACGGCGGTCATCGTCCTGTTTGGGTATGGCACGACCCACCCGGTCGCCGGCCTCTTCGCCCTGATCCCCCTCGCGGTCGCCTACGTCTGGGGGTCCGGACTCGTCAAGCTCCCCAAACCGGACGGAATCAAGGAGGCCAAGGCGAAGAAGAAGCAGTCGGCCGACTTCGACAACTTCATGGATGATGTCCGCCGCCGGGAGAAGGAACGGGAAGAGAAGGAGCAGCTGCGCCGACTCTTCGAGCGCAGCCTCCGGGACGACGATCCCCCCGCCGACCGCTGAGCCCCGATCGGGTCAGCCCGGTCGTCGGGCGAAGAGCTGGGTCACCCACGCTTCACCCGTGTGGGCTTTCCCTTCGATCACCGGGCGGAGTCGTTCACCGGCGAGGATCTGCTCCAGATCGGCAAAGGCGGACTGAAGCTCGTCCAGGGCGACCAGCCGGCTCGGGTCGGAGGGGCCTCCGGTATTCAGGTCAAGCTGGCGCGGGTGGTAGCACTCGACGACGACGAACCCCCCAGGCTTCAGGGACTCGGCCGCCCGGCGCCAGGCCGGCAGCCTCACCTCGGGCAGAGTGTGGGCGAAGATGAACCCGACGACATCCCACTTCCCGACCCCGAAGTCGTAGGAGGCCAGGTCCGCGAGTTCGTAGTCCAGCTCGACGCCGGCCCGAGCCGCCAAGGCGAGGGCTTTGCGTCGGCCCTCCACGGAAGCGTCCATGGCTGAGACCTGGTGCCCCTGGGCGGCGAGCCAGACGCCGTTGCGACCCTCCCCCTCGGCGGCCATCAGCACCCGAGATCCGGGAGAAAACCGCGCCGCGCACTCCCGCAGGAAGTCATTCGGCTCGGTGCCGAAGACGTAGTCGTCTCCCGCGTACCGCTCGTCCCAGGGGCTGATCAAGGCAGGTAGGTCGCCGCCCGGCGGAACTTCTGGAACGTGACCGGCCGCTGCATCGACTGGAAGATCAGCCCCGGATAGCCGGTCATGAAGTCGATCTGGTAGTCCTCCGGCGGCCAGATCAGAACCAACGGCACGCCAGACGCCTCGGGGTGATCGAGCTTGGCCTCGGCAAACGCCTCATACCCGGCCACCTTGTGCGGCTCGGCCAGGGTGGTCAGGAAGTCGACGACCATCATGTCCGCTCCGACCGCAGACTCCAATCCGGCACGCCAATCCGAGTGGACGACCAGCTCATCGCCGTGGGGAAACGCCTTCCGAAACTCCTCCTCCATCTCTCGCTCCAGACTCACCAGCACAAACTTCACGCATCCACCCCGCGCCTTCGACGCCCAGAAGCATGGCACAACCGCCCGATTTTTCGTCATTCATCAGCGACATCAGGGAACAGCGGCAGTGCGAATTGACATTGACTCGATTGGAACCGACAACATCAATCATCGGAAGATGATGTTATAATCGTTCCAGGAGCCAGCATTGGAGCAGATCACCTCGACCGCACCCACCGAAGCCCTGCAGATTTCGCCCGAGCAGCGAAGTCGCCGCTTCGAGGCCTTCCGGGCCGAGACTGAGCGGCGAGCCTTTTCGATGGCTCTGCAGTTGACCCGCAACCCCACGGAGGCCGAGGACCTGGTCCAGGAGACGTATCTCAAGGCCTGGCGGGGCTTCGACACCTACATCTCCGGCCGGCCTTTCCTCAACTGGCTGCTTCGCATCATGCAGCGGGCCTACCTGGATTCCAAGCGGCGAGAGAACCCGATCCGCAAGGCCGAATCCCTGAACGCGATGGTCAGCCCGTCGGACGGCGAGGTTCAGGAGATTCCGATCCCGGATCGGAGCCGATCGGCGGAAGAAGAGATTTTGGCCGACGAATTCTCCGGAGACCTGCGGGCCGCCCTCAACGAGCTGCCGGAGGTCTACCGGACCGCCATCATCATGTGCGACCTGCAGGAGATGAGCTACGCCGAGATCGCCGACCACCAGCGGACGACCATCGGCACCGTCCGGTCCCGAATCCACCGAGGCCGAAAGCTTCTGCGCGACATCGTGCAGGCACGGGGCCTCTCCAACCCCCTCCGCTGAAGACAGGCTCAGAAGGAAAGACTGGGGCCGCCGGATTTCGATCCAGCGGCCCCAGTGTCGTTTGGAATCCGAAGCGGAATCACAGCGTCCGGCGGGGCAGGGGGCCGGACGAATAGATCAGCGCCGCCACCACTCCGGGGATCCAGCCGAGGAAGGTCAGCAGGGCCACCAGCAGAATCGGCTTCACGCCCCGATCGATCACCGCCAGCGGGGGAAGGATCACGGCGGCCAGGACGCGAAGAGGGCTCATCGCACCGAAGTGTACCAAGGCCCGCAGGTACACTCGCCGGGCCCGATGAACCTCAAGGAGACTCTGAATCTTCCGGACGCGGCCTTCACGATTCCCATGAAGGCCGACCTGCCCCAGCGCGAACCCGAGATTCAGAAGATTTGGGCGGAGATGGATGTCTACCGCACCCTTCAGAGGGAGCGGGCCGGCCGGCCGACCTTCATCCTCCACGACGGACCTCCCTACACCAACTCGCCGATCCATACGGGAACGGCGATGAACAAGATCCTGAAGGACTTCGTCGTGAAGTCGCGGACTCTGATGGGCTTCCGCGCCCCTTACGTCCCCGGGTACGACAACCACGGCCTGCCCATCGAGATGGCGGTCCAGAAGAAGCTTCGGGACCAGAAGATCGACTACGACATTCCGACCCTCCGGAAGGCCTGTCGGGAGCACGCCCAGCACTACATCGGCATCCAGTCGGTTCAGTTCCAGCGGCTGGGCGTCTTCGGCCTCTGGGAGAAGGCCTACAACTCGCTTGACTTCGCCTACGAAGCCGAGATCGTCCGCATCTTCCGCCGTCTGGTCGAGGCGGGCTACATCTACCGAGGTCTTCGGCCGGTGCTGTGGAGCCCCACGAGCCGCACCGCCCTGGCGGACACCGAGATCATCTACCAGGATCACGTCAGCCGGGCGATCTATGTCGCATTTCCGCTCAAGGCCGATGCCAAGGGCCTGTTCCAGCATCATCCCAAGGCCGAGGCGGTCATCTGGACCACGACGCCTTGGACGATTCCGGCCAACGTCGCCCTCGCCTTCCACCCAGGGCTCACCTACGATCTGGTTCGTGCCGGGGGCCGCGAGCTGCTCATCCTGCGCGAGCTGAAGGAGAAGACCCTCGCCGCCGCCGGACTGCCCGACCAGGGAACCCTCGCCAGCTTCACCGGAGCCGAACTGGAGGGGACGATCTTCGCCCACCCGATCTACGGCCGTGATTCCATTGCCGTGACCGCCGACTACGTGACCACCGAAGACGGCACCGGCATCGTCCACACGGCGCCGGGACATGGCCGCGAAGACTTCATGACGGGCCAGAAGTTCGGGCTGCCGATCCTCTGCCCGGTCGACGAGAAGGGCGTCCTCACGGCGGAGGCCCCCGGCTTCGAGGGTGTCGGCTTCAAGGAGTGCGACACGGTCGTGGTCGAGAAGCTGGAGGACAAAGGCGCTCTGCTGGCGGCCTCCGACCACCACCACCCCTACCCTCACGCCGAACGAGACGGCAAGCCCGTCATCTTCCGCGCCACGGAACAGTGGTTCATCGGGATCGACCTCCATGACCTGCGGCAGAAGATGCTTGGTGAGATCGAGAAGGTCGGCTGGCACCCCGGCAGCGGCCAGACCCGCATCACCGCCATGATCGGCGGCCGACCCGACTGGTGCATCAGCCGCCAGAGGCCGTGGGGGGTCGGGATTCCGGTGTTCTATGGCGAAGAGTCGGGCGAGCCCGTCCTCGATTCCGTGGCGATCAACGCCGTGGCGGACCTGGTCCAACGGGAGGGCTCGGACGCCTGGTATGTCCGGACTCCGGAGGAGATTCTGCCGGAAGGCTATCGCCACCCGGTGACCGGCGAGACGAAGTTTCGGAAGGAGACC